>JBBQNO010000041.1:0-18215 GCA_038330045.1 Actinomycetales bacterium
GGTATTTCCATTTTCATCGACTCCAGCAGCACGACCTCTTCGCCGGCTTTGACCTTTTGCCCGGGCTCGACATGCACCTGGGCAACGTTGGCCACCAACTCGGAGGCTATGTGTTGCGTCATACCGATGATCTTGTCAGAAAACGCCACCGGGGTGGACCTCCACCGGAGAGGGCCCTCCCCCGGCTAGCGGCAGGCTAAGGAAGCAGAATCTTCGCGCGAGACCCCGGCACGGTAGCCTCGTCCCCTTTCCAGCAGTCAGAAAGTGGTGACTATGCGCGTTTCAGTGATTGGGACCGGCTATCTCGGGGCGGTCCACGCGGCCGGGATGGCCGAGTTGGGCTTCGACGTCGTGGCGGTCGATGTCGACGAAGCCAAGATCGCCTCCCTCTCCGCAGCGAAGATGCCGTTCTACGAGCCGGACTTCGAGCCGCTCTTAGAAAAGCACGTCGGGGGCCGACTGCGTTTCACTACTGACGTGGCAGAGGTGGCCAATGCCGAGGTGCACTTTGTGTGCGTGGGCACGCCGCAACAACACGGCTCAATGGCCGCAGATCTAACGTATGTGGACGCCGCCATTGACGCAATCATCCCGCACTTGGCCGATGGCTCGGTGGTGGTGGGCAAGTCCACCGTGCCGGTCGGCACGGCCGAACGACTCGCCGATCGCATCCGCGCCGCCACCCCCGATAGCATCAGCGTCTCGTTGGCGTGGAACCCTGAATTTTTGCGCGAGGGGCTCGCCGTCATCGACACCTTGCACCCGGACCGCTTGGTCTTCGGCCTCGACACTGAGGATGCTGAGCACGCAGAGAAAATCCTGCGCGCCGTGTATGCCACGACCATCCGCGACGACGGCACACCCGTGGTCATCACGGATCTTCCGACCGCCGAGCTGGTGAAGGTGGCCGCGAACTCCTTCCTCGCCACCAAGATTTCGTTCATCAATGCGATGGCCGAGATTTGTGAAGCCGCCGGCGCAGACGTCACCAAACTGGCTGACGCCATCGGCTACGACGCACGCATCGGCCGCAAGTTCCTCAATGCTGGTGTGGGTTTTGGCGGCGGGTGTTTGCCGAAGGACATCCGTGCCTTCAGCGCTCGCGCCGCAGAGTTGGGTGCCTCACAATCTGTCGCCTTCCTGGTCGAGGTAGACGCGATTAACCTGCGCCGACGAGAACACGTCGTCAACATGGTGCGCAATCAACTGGGTGACCTGCCCGGACGGCGCGTCGCCGTCCTTGGTGCAGCCTTCAAGCCCGACTCGGATGATGTCCGCGACTCGCCAGCCCTGTCCATTGCCGGCCAACTGCACCTCGCGGGTGCCGATGTGTCCGTCTACGACCCCAAAGCCATGCCCAACGCCTCGGGGATCTTTCCCACCCTGAAGTATGCCGACTCGGTCGACGAAGCGGTGTCGGGCGTCGAAGCCGTCTTGCACCTCACCGAGTGGCCGGAGTTTGCGGCTCTCGATCCCGTCGATTTAGGCGCCAAAGTCGAGGGCAAACTCATCATCGATGGTCGCAACTGCCTCGACAAAGACGCCTACCGTGCGGCCGGATGGACCTACCTGGGTTTGGGCCGTCCCTGAGCGGACCCCACAACCAAAACTGCGACATCTCTCAGGAAGGGCGAGGGGGGCAGTGCTCGCCGATGCTGACCACTCAGATGGATACGAGGGATGGCCTTGCGACCGGTGCAGGATTGAGCGCTGACGCATAGATTCCGCTGTAGTGCTGCGTTGCTTGCGCCCAGGTGCGCTTGGCCGCGACGAAAGCGGCCGCGCGAGCACCCGTCTCCTGAACTCGGTCCGGATCACCGGCCCAGGAGTTCATCCGCTCGGCCCACTCAGCAGGCTCCGTTGCGGCCACGACTTCCCCGAGGGCACCCGGCTGCACAATCTCGGCTAGCGGCAGCAGGTCGCTGGCCAAGACCGGCAGTCCGACCGCCATCGCCTCAAGAGGCTTGAGGGGTGGGACGAGCCGGGTCACGGCGGTGTCTCGACGTGGCAGCACAAACACGTCCATCGCATCCAGATGGTCGCGGACATGCTGATGCCCGACCCGCCCGGTAAAGATGACCTGTTCACCGACTCCGGCGTTCTGGGCGTGCGCGGCGAGCATGGCGCGGGCAGGACCATTGCCGACGACAAGAAGTCGCAGCATCGGATCACGCAACATCGCCAGGGCCTCGATGACGGTCTCCAGCCCCTCGTAGTCGTTCAGGGTGGTCACCGTGCCAAAGACCCGAGCGTCGGCAGGTATGCCGAGTCGTCGACGGACCTCCGCGCGCACCTGCTCGCGATGCCCGCCGGATGGGCGATCAGCGAAACTGCTTGGCACCGCGTTGGGCACGACGTGCACCTGGTGGGCCGGGATGCCACGCATCACAATGTCGCGGGCCATCGCCGAGGAAATGGTGACCACCTGGTCGGCTTGCTGCATACATCGGGTCTCGGCCTCACGGCTCCACCGATAGAAGTCCGTGTTCTGATCGCCGCCGGTGCTCACCCACGTTTCCTCCAGGAACCCCCGCGCCTCGTAGACCACGGGTAGTCCGAATCGACGAGCGGTGAGCAGCGCAACCTGTGCGTTCTCGTGCTTGCTGTGGGCGTGCAGGACATCGGGCTGGAGCCGCCGCACAAGCCTGGACAACTCATCGACCGCCATTTCTTGCCTCGCCCGGCCAGGCACCGGGATGCCGTGCGTCGGCAGGAGGTGGTGGTAGGGCACTCCCTCGTGGGTGGCTTGGGCTGAGGCTGCGAACACCCCGATGTCCACTGGAAAACCCAACCGCGTGACGGCCTGCGCGTCGATCCCAGCGTGGCGCTGGGCACTCATGATGCCTTGCGTACGCACCGTGTAGCCACTCTGCTGCTCGGGCAAAGCGCCGCTGACGACGTGCAAAGCCGAAAGGGCCCCGCTTCGCTGCCGAAGTCTGCGCGGCCTTTGCGGATCGTCTACGGAGTCCGATAACAACTCGGCTCGCAGCACCTGCCGCTCCCCGACCAGTCGTGCCTGCAGGGTGCGAGCCGCAGACCGATCCACACCGTGAAGGTGCGCGATGGCCGCATCGATATTGCCTTGCTCGGCGGCGACCATGCTGCGGGCTATGGCCATCGACGCGGTGATTCCACGTGGGTTTGCGCCTGTCGGAGCCCCGGGCGCGGGCGGCCATGAGCACTCTCCGTACAACGCTCGCTGAGCCAACGGCACGTCGTGGAGCACTACGGCTGCTTGGGCAAATCGACGCCGGGAAGCCGACGCAGTGGGACTTCCTGCCCTGTCCTGCGCCTGGCTCTCCTGCGTGTTCAGGGACTCGATGGCCTGGCTCAGCACGAGCCGAGCCTCCGGCGCCCGCCCATCCGCGGCCACCGCCAGAGCCGCTAGTTCCGGCCGGAAATGGCGGACCAGCGGGGCGCTGACCTGTCGGCGGATGGATCGTGGGGAGCGCCGCAACAGCACCGACGTCGCCTTCAATCCAGCACGACCCAAGTGGACCCGAGCCACGGATGCAGCGAGCGGCAGATTGCGAGCTGCCAGCATGAACATGGTCATGAAATTCTCCTTCGACTGTGCGAAGGTATGTGGCGCAGACAGACTCTTAGTGACATGCAGACACACGCCCGGTGACAGTCAGATGTCCACATCTTCGACCTACCGCGAGGAACACATGCCCCCACTCGTCATGCACGTAACCGGCGCTCGACCAAACTTCCCCAAGGCGGCTCCGGTCATTGCCGCCTTGGCAGATCGAGGTGCGACCCAACTCCTGATTCACACCGGTCAGCACTACGACGCGCAGATGAGCGACGTCTTCTTCACCCAGCTCGGACTGCCTGAGCCGGACGTGAATATGGGAATCGGCTCGGGCAAACACGGCGCACAAACGGCGGCGATTATGACAGGGCTTGAGGACCTCTTCGAGCAGCACCGTCCGGACATGGTGGTGGTCTATGGTGACGTCAATTCCACGGTCGCGGCGTCGTTGGTAGCAGCCAAAATAGGTTTGCCCACCGCCCACGTCGAGGCTGGCCTGCGCTCTTTCGACCTCTCCATGCCAGAGGAGATCAACCGAATGGTGACTGACCGACTCGCCGACCTCCTCCTGGTCACGAGCACAGATGCAATCGCCCACCTCGGCCACGAGGGCGTGCCGGCGCAGCGCATTCACTTTGTCGGTAATCCCATGATCGACACTCTTTTGCGACTTCGCCCACGCTTCGCGGGCGAGGCTGTTCGAGCCGAGTTGGAGCTGCCGCCGCGATACGTGGTAGCCACGCTGCATAGGCCGGGCAACGTCGACCGCAGCGACGACATCCGCGAACTGGTCAGTGCCATGCATGCTGTGGCGGATCTGGCCCGCGTCGTGCTGCCGCTTCACCCTCGCGGTCGTGAGCGACTACGGGAGGCAGGACTGTTCGACCACCCCGAAATGCAGATCGTCGATCCACTCGGGTATTTGGAATTTATGGGCCTGGTCGAGGGGGCCGCCGCAGTGGTCACGGATTCGGGCGGAGTCCAGGAAGAGACCACGGTCCTGGGTGTGCCGTGCCTGACGCTGCGGCCAAATACCGAGCGACCGGTCACCATCACACACGGCACGAATCGACTGGTGCGCCGGGACAACCTCGCCGAAAACGTCGCGCAGGTGCTCCAGGCGGGTCGACTCACACAGTGGTCGGTTCCCCCCCTGTGGGATGGTTCGGCCGGATCGCGGTGTGCCGACGTCATCACCAAGCACCTGGCCTCGTGAGTCGGCGACAATTGACCCGTCGGGTGCGCCATGCCGCGCGGTTGGCCGCCCGCTCGATCACGGACCCCGCGTCGCGCGACGAGTTCAGCCGTAAGGCGCGCTCCCGGATCCCGACGTCCGTGCACTCGATCCGAAATTTTCGTGGGCGGGGGCCTGGGACGTCCGCCCTGAACGGTCTGGTCCGCTTCCCCGTGCCCGATGGACCAATCGAACGGCCCCATCTGCGCGTAGCGGCGATCCTCGACCCCTTTTCCGAGTTGGCCTTTAAATATGAGTGGGATCAGCATCGGGTCCCGCGCAACGGCTGGCGCGAAGCGTTCGAGGCCGACGCACCCGACCTGCTGTTCGTGGAGTCGGCATGGGTCGGTAACGACCGTGCCTGGCGCCTCACCATGACCAAGAAGTCCGGACCGCACCAAGATCTGGTGGAGGTGGTCCAGTGGTGTAAGGACCGGGAGATCCCCACCGTCTTCTGGAACAAAGAGGACCCGCCCAACTACGACATTTTCGTCGCCACGGCCGCGCTTTTTGATCACGTGTTCACCGTCGACGCTGACAGAATCGAGCAGTACCGGATCGATCTAGGCCACCAAAATGTGCGTCTACTCCCCTTCGCCGCCCAGCCTCGCATCCATACTCCGGTGTCCCTGATTGATCACAACGCACGAGAAGCTGCCCAGCGGACAGTGGCCTTTGCCGGCACCTACTTCACGGGCAAGCACTCGGAGCGACGCGAACAGATGGACTTCCTGCTCCCACCCGCCCAGGCTCGTGGCCTGCACATCTTCTCGCGTATGCAGGCCGAAGACGAGCGCTACCAGTTTCCGGCGCGATACCAATCCTGTGTCGTGGGGTCGCTCCCGTATCCCGAAATGCTGTCGGCATTCCGTGCCTATCCGGTCTTCCTCAACGTCAACTCGGTGATCGCCAGCCCGACGATGTGCGCCCGGCGCCTCTTCGAATTGTCGGCGGCGCAAACGGCCGTCCTGTCCGGCCCCGCGGCGGCCATCGAGCCATTCTTCGGGGACACCATCACGGTGGTGAATAGCCGGGGTGAAGCCGAATCGGCGTTGAACGTCTTGCTCGACCAGAAGGAGCACCGCGACCGATTGGCCCTAAGGGCCCACCGGCGGGTCTTCGATGAGCACCTCTATCGCCATCGGGTCGACACCATCTTGGATGCGGTGGGCCTCGTCGGGCCAGCCCACCGAGAGTCGATCTCAGCGGTGGTGCCGACCATGAGGCCGCAGAACGTAGACCGAGTCTTGGCCCTGCTGGGAGCCCAAATACACCCGAAAGTGGAGTTGGTTTTTATCACGCATGGCTTCGCCATCGACACCGCCGATCTGCTGCGCCGGGCCCAGGCCGTCGGCCTCGCGCAGGTCGTCACCCGTGAGGCGCCGCGCGAATGGACTCTTGGTGCGTGTATGAACCTAGGAGTGGAGGTCGCCAGCGGTGACTATGTCGCGAAGATGGACGATGACAACACCTACAGTCCGCACTACCTGAGTGACCTTGTCCGGGCCTTTGCCTACAGCGAAGCCCAGGTCGTCGGCAAGTGGGCACACTACGTCCATCTAGGTGCCAGCAACGCCATCGCCTTGCGCTTCGCTCATGCCGAGCATCGCTACACCAAGTTGGTCCAGGGCGGCACTCTCATCACGCCCCGGGAGTTAGCTCGATCACTGAAGTTCGAGGATCTACCCCGCCGCGTCGACACCACATTCCTGGAGAAGGTGCGGGCCCAGGGAGGACGGATCTACTCGGCCGATCGCTTCAACTACGTGTCCCGCAGAGCGGCCACGACCATCGGGCATACCTGGGGTATCGCCGACGAGGACCTTCTCAACCGTGGCTCAACGATCGTCGGCTATGGCGACGGGACCGACCTGGTCACGGTGTGATCCCGTGGGCGTTCAGGACCCGGTGGTATGCCGCGTCGGCCACTTCCACCACGTCTGACCAGTCGCGCTGCTCGAGCACCCAGGTCCGCGCTGCGGTCCCCATCTGCGCGCGCAGTTTCGGGGAGTCAAGGTAGCGACCTAGCTGCGTTGCAAAGTCGCCGCTATCACCCTTATCGAAGACGAGGCCGCGCACCTCGGGCTCGACGATTTCGGTGAGCGCCGCGACCGAAGAGACGAGGACCGCCTTACCCATCGCCATAGCCTCGAAGGGCTTGATCGGCGAGATCAACTCACACACCGGCAGCGGCAGCCGCGGGAACGGCGTGATGTCGAAGATCGACAGATAGCGGGCGACCTCGTGGTGCGGCACCCGCCCGGTGAACACGACGACATCCGCGATACCGAACTGCTCGACGAGGCGGCGCAGTCGGGCTTCCACATGGCCGTCCCCGACGATCACCACCGCGAAGTCAGACCGACGCTCGGTGAGCTTCGCGGCGGCTTCGAGGAGCAGGTCGAGACCTTCGTAGTCGACCAGCCCTCCCGCATACCCGATGATCGTTCGATCGCCCAGTCGAAGTTCGTTCAGCAGGCCTACGTCGCGCTCGCGGGGCTCGAAGTCGCTGGTATGAACCCCATTGGGGAGCACCACTATCCGGTCTGCTGGTCCGCCGCGCTGGATCATCTCGTGGCGCAAAGCCTCGGTGATGACGAAGGTCAGGTCAGCGTTGGCGACGATGTGATTCTCCAGCCCGGTGATGTACTGGTACGTCCCGGTCTCAGCAAATTCGGGGTTACGGGAGATCTTCATCAGATCCTCTAAGCCCCGCATCTCGTAGATGAAGGGGATCCCAAGCCGCCGAGCAGCCGCTAATCCGGCGAGACCGTTGTGCTGGAAGCTGGAGGCATGGATCAACGCCGCGCGCTGAGCGGTCGCTTGCACCATGATGCGGCGGGCAAAACGCTCGATGTAGGACGCTATCGGGACCGTGACGTACGCCCGTTCCCCGGGCTCGAGAAACCGGTGATAGACGATGCCGTCGACAGTGTCCTGGCCACTGACCTTCTCGGTGCCGCGCACCGGCCAGCGATCGTAGGGAAAGCCAAGTCGAGTGACCGCTTGTGGGTCCCACCCCCGCGCGCGCAGGCCGGTCAGTATGCCGTGCGAACGGGTGGCGTAGCCGCCGGAGCGGTGGGGCAACGACTGAGCGAGCACCGTCACGGTAGATCGCGGGTCTGGTTCGTAAATACGCTCGTGGACCGGCTCAACGGGCCATCCAGAGCGGATGACGAACTGCTGCTCCGTAGCCTGAGCGTGGACCGTCCGCGCCTGGCTCATTCCCGTACCCGATCGGATCGCGCATTCGGCTATCACCGCAGCCTCGCCGATCCATCCCCCCTTGAGGGCACGTGCCGCACACCGAGAGACTTCCTTGGCTACATCAGCCGAGACGGTGCGACCGATCAAGACATCCGACAGCGCGCCCCACTCTTGAATGGGGCCAAGACGGTGCAGTGCGCGTTCGACACCGTCTAGGGGCTCCGACGCCTCACGCCGCGCAGCATCGGCCACATCACGCTGACTGGCTCCCTCAACCAGCATGAGATCGGTCTCCAACCGGATTCGGTCGGGTAGTGGGACCGCGTGTTTCCACTGTGAGATCCGGTCGAGGAACGTGCGCACCAGAGCACCGTCGTCGCTTCGGAAAGCCCTGACCAACTGGCCGGCCTCGCTCGCGTTACGCGGCTCGACCCAGCACGATAGTGCTAGGCAGGTCGCGACGTCCTCAGCGTCGTCCAAGGCTCGGGCGACGCGAAGCCTGGTCAACAGGTCCGGGGCCTCCGGCGCGGATGCTGTGGTGGCCCTTTGCGCGGCAACTAAGGCCCCGGTGAGGTCGCCCACATCCTCCAAGGCCTGCGCACGCACCGTGTGTCCGTGTGCAGGGAGGTCCGAATCCCGAATCCGATCCAACAGGCGCAGCGCTTCGTCGGGTCGCGACGCACGCCGCAGACGGGACGCCTGGATGAGCACTGCCTTGCGGCCCACGGGGCCCCCCTGAGACGGAAGTCGTGTCAGGGGGGCCATAGGTGCACGCGCTATCACGCCTCGCGCCAGGGAACGGCCCGCGGCCCGCAGCGTTGAGACCTTCTTCATCTTCGGTCCTCCTAGACGGAAACGTGGGTGCGGGGATCGCCGTAGAAAACGAGGCGCCCGGTCTTGGTCATGAACGTCGAGTCTTGGACGGTCCACGTGTGGGCGTGGCGGTCGCTGCCGCGGATCGACACGAAGTTGAAGCGGTCAGCGCTGTATATCTGCACCCCCTCCTTCGTCGCACGGTCCAGGATGTCCGAGTCCACCGCCCTCGGGATGTCACTGAACCCGATGCCGCGCAACACCTCCGCATCGAACATCATCGATCCTCCTTGCACACGCCGCTCTACCGTGTGCTCGGAGTCGGGATAACGTAGAACGACCGCACCCGTGGCCTGCAGCCAGACGTAGTGGCACCACTTGCCCACGATTCCAGCGCTGGTGTAGTCGAAGGCGTGGACCAAGTCCGTCAGGTAACGCTCGCCGTAGAAATTATCGTCGTCCATCTTTGCGATATACGCCCCCGATGCGGCCTCGACTCCAAGATTCATGCAGGAACCCAAGGTCAGGGCGGCATCGGCGCAGACCATAGTGAGGTGGGCGATGCCTGCGTCGGCGGCTCGCGCGCCCATCTCCTCTTTCGAGACGTCCAAGCCATGCAGCACCAGGACCAACTCGACGTCGTCATGCGATTGTCGCCCTAGGTTCGCGAGAATGTTGTCGATTTCGTGGGTCCGGTTGGTCGGGACGATCGCCGAGACGGATCGGCGTCGCACGGGAGCCTCAATCGTGGTCGCTTGGAGTATGGTCCGGACGCGATGGCCTGCGGTGTGACCGCTGAGCACAGCTCGGTGCAGCCGATGGCCCTCCCGCGCGGCCAACTCCTCCTGCTCCACTCGTGCGACGATTTCGCCACGCAGCGCCTTCGCGTCCCCTTGCCGGGGCACTAAGTCGTCCAACTCCATCGGCAATTCGTCGGTCAGCCCAGATGCACCGACCAAGGCCAGCCCGGATCCTGCCAGAGCCATCGTGGTCCACGGTCCCTGCACGGAGGCCGCGCTGAGATCGATGCCCACTCGCGAGTGACCCACCATGGCCTGCAGATCGATCCACTCGCTCGACGGGTCCACTCGATCAGCCAGCGCCGTGGGCAGGGTCACCGTTGAACTCTTGCTCCGCACCCGCATGAGCCGCAGGTCCGAAGGGGCGATCGGCGACAGTGCGGGGCTCAGGACCTCGACCAGATCACGATTGTCGGCTAGCCGAGAGAATCCGTCGAAGACGGCCAGCGCTCCCTGACGCTGTGATGATGGACCGCTGGGGCGGTGCATCCGGGGCTGAGCGGCAGCGGGCAACATCAGCACCACGTCAAGGTGCTGCAGCATCTGCTTGCGGCGAGCCTGCGTGGTCACCGCAACGGCTCTCAGAAGTGGCAACCACGTCGCGGACACCGACGAGTCGTCGGTGCACCAGGCCACGACGGGGATGCCGAGTTCTGCCCAGTGTTCCAGGGCATCCATAAGGCGTGAGTCATCCTTCGTCCACCCCGGGACCTGCCCCTGACATATCTCCAAGAGCACCAGATCAAGTCCGGCGGTGTCCACTGCATTTTCGGCCCGCAAGGCCACCTGTCGCCATTCCGGAGCAAGCAGAAGGGCCAGGCGAGGGCTAAGGCAGACACCAGCCGTCACGTTGAGGGGGTCGCCTCCGCGGACGGCGGCCGGTGTGCTCGATGTCCTTGGGGGAGGCGCCGACCGGAAAATGGGCACCCCGGCCGTGTGTTCTTGATCCTGAGCACGGTCCGCAGAACTCGGGCGTGGACCGTGGGTGGACACCTCAGGAAGCACCGTCCTTAGGTGCCGCGCGGCGCGCCGGACAGAGTGGCTGATCGCAAGGAGCATCGTCAACTTTCGGGTGCACGCAGGGTCTCTTCTCGCTCGACCCTAAGCAAGAAGATCACCGAGTCGGCCATCGGACGCCAAGAATTCACCTTCCCATAACCCGTAGGCAGTCTGGCCACCCGTAGAATTTCTTCAGCATCCACAATCGCGATCCTGAACGTCAGATCACCACCCGCACCCTTGTTCTGCCCATCCATTCACGAGGAGAGTGCGCGGTTGATCGGCACCAGCACACCTGAGACTTCGACGATGCGCGGGGACATCGAGGGGTTACGCGCAGTGGCCGTCCTGATGGTGCTCGCATACCACGCTCGCCTACCGGGGGTCAGCGGAGGTTTCGCCGGAGTAGATGTGTTCTTCGTCATCTCCGGCTTCCTGATCACCTCGTTGCTGGTTCGCGAGGTCAAGCACAGCGGTCGGATTTCCTTAGCCAGGTTCTACGCCCGTCGTGCCCGCCGGTTGCTGCCGGCCGCGACCGTGGTGCTGGTCGTCACCGGCCTGACGGGTCTTGCCGTCCTCCCGGCGGAGGCGCTAGGTCCTTTGGCCAAGAACATCCTCGCCAGCACCTTCTACGTCGTCAACTGGTCGCTGGCAGCCCAGTCCGTGGACTATTTGGCCGAAGATGCGTCAGCGTCGGCGGTGCAGCACTATTGGTCCCTGTCGGTCGAGGAACAGTTTTATGTGGTCTGGCCGCTGCTGATGGTCGCTGCAGTATGGGTTGCTGTGCGCAGGCGCGGCAACCCATACCGATGGATGGCGTGGGTTTTGGGCGGCATCACTGCCGCGTCATTGGCCTGGTCCGTCGTGGCCACGCACCAGTCACCAGGGACCGCCTACTTCGTCTCAACTACGCGAGTCTGGGAGTTGGGCTTCGGAGCACTACTGGTTTTCGGTGTCACTGTTGCACGCCGACTCCCTCGTTCCGCCGCAGAGGGGTTGGCCGCCATCGGCCTAGGTGTCATCGTGGCGTCGGCACTGTTTATCAGCACCGCAACTCCCTGGCCGGGGTCGGTGGCGCTCCTGCCAGTGGTCGGGACTACCGCGGTGATCGCCGCAGGATGCGCCTATTCGAACACCATGACTGCCCGAGTGTTAGGTCTGGCTCCGATGCGGTTCATCGGGGGAATCTCCTACTCGTTGTACCTATGGCACTGGCCGTTGCTGGTCTTCATGGACGAGGTCCGCCCCGGCACGGGCCTGCGGGGTCGGATCGCCGTGATGGCGCTCGCGGTCGCGTTGGCCTACGCGACCAAGGTGCTGATCGAGGACCCCATCCGGTTTCGACGCTCCCTTGCGGCTAGCCCAGCGAAAGCCCTCACGTGGGGAGCCCTGGGAATGGCTTCTTCGGCGTCGGTGGCTGCGGTGGTCCTCGTAGCGACACCGACGTTGGACAACAGCCTTCCGTCGTGGGCCCAAGGCGCGCGCGCTCTGATGGCCGACCCGTCCGCGCAAAGCCCTGAACTCAAAGCCGATGTCTCGGACGCTTTGTCTCGCGGTGGCCAGGTCTACCCCGAACCGGAGTTGGCACCCAAGGACGTGCCGAAGTTGTACACAGATGAGTGTCAAAGCCAGATGGACAGTGCCGAGGTCTTGGCATGCGACTACGGAGACACTAATTCGGATCAAGTGGTCGCCGTCGTTGGAGACTCAAAGATCGGCCAATGGTTGCCGGCTCTGGACGTCATAGGACAACAAGAGGGGTGGCTGATCCGGACCTATACGAAATCCGCGTGCGTGTTCGCCGACGCTGACATCACCGTCGATGGCAAACCCTATGAGACCTGTTCGCAGTGGAACGAGAGTGTCACCAGGGAACTGATCGACGAGCGACGCCCGATGGTAGTGGTGACCTCTGCCGGGTCGACTGGGGCTCGAAGGGAGGGCTCCGACGATGGCTCAGAGGCGTTAATCGCTGGCTATTCCGCCCGGTGGAGTGAGCTGCAGGACTCGGGCATCGGGGTCATCGCCATGGCGGACAACGCTCACCCCGGCAGTCAGGTATACACCTGCGTTGCCGAACACCCAGACGACTTCGGCGCTTGC
This sequence comes from Actinomycetales bacterium, assembly GCA_038330045.1. Taxonomy (GTDB): domain Bacteria; phylum Actinomycetota; class Actinomycetes; order Actinomycetales; family Dermatophilaceae; genus Ornithinicoccus. The sequence goes on from JBBQNO010000041.1 coordinate 12,695, forward strand.
GCCTTTCCGACTGGGGAAGGCCGTGGCACCCAAGCCTTGCTCGCCGCCGTGGACGAGGTGCCCGGTAGCGCGTTCATCGACCTCACCGAATGGCTGTGCCCCGGTCAGGAGTGCCCGGCCGTCATCGGGAACGTCCTCGTCTATAGGCAGGGCAGTCACGTCACCGCCTCGTATATCGAGACCTTGGCACCCGTGCTGCGGGCGGCACTGGTGCCAACCACCGAGTCAGTCGTCGCTTCGTCCAGCCGCTGAGAGCCGCTCCCCCAGCACGTACTCCTGATAGTGGAGCTGTGCCGATTCGGGGTCCATCATAACCATAATCTGCGCTTGGGCAGCCTTGGCCGACGCCTCCCATGACCCGAGATCCGACAGGGCACTGATCCGTGCGTCAGCTTGGTCGACGTCTGAGACAACCCAGTCGTGAGGAAAAATCGAACCTGCACCCCCCCTTGCGGCAAGCATCGGCCAGTCCCGCACGACGGGAACAGCACCGGATGCCACACCCTCAATTAGTCCCAAATGCCATCCCTCACGAAAACTGCTGCTCACGATGATGCCAGCCTCGCGCAGGTGCCCCGCAACGTCATCGGTGACACCTACGACGCGCACCCGATCCTTGAGATCAACGCTGGAGATCCTGGCCATGAAAGCATCGGCATACTTTGTCGCCCTGGCGTCCACGGAAGGGCCGAAGGGGGGTCCGATCAATATCAGCTTCCGGCGAGAGTCGCGGTCCAGCAGATCGAGGGCAAATGCCGGGTCCTTGACCAGTCGTCCCCACCCCACCATCGCGATGGTGAATCGCGCGCCGTCAGCCTTCGGTTGATCGAACCGTCGCAGATCTGGCAGGTAGGGCTGCACCGCGACCGGAGGCGGGGCGGCTGTGCCACGGGTCAGATCTGTGAACAGAGAGCCCAGCGCTGAGTTGCCGATCAACACCGTGTCGATGCCGCGCCAGTCGATGAGGTGAATCCACGGATCAAACAGGTCGAGACTGTGCCATCGCGTCACCAGCCGCGTCCCTTTTGGACACAGATGGGAAGCCCACATCGTGATGACGTCGCCCCAGTCCGAGACCGCTACGTCATGGTGACTTAGCTCGATCTTCAGACGCCTCAAGCAGCGGACCGCTCGCTGCAGCGACGGCACCCCAATGCGCGCACCGTCAAGAGTGTTCTCTTCCAGATTTATCCGTCCCTCTCGTAGGGCGGACAGCAACCAGAGATCCTGCGGGATGGGCCGCCGCCGCCGTAGCTCCGGCCAGTTCTGCCGCAGGTCGCTGACCGTGACCGCCGCCCCCTGCGACAAGGCCGCCACCATATCGCGGTGAAATTCACCGAAGGGACCGGGCAAGAGCACCACCGACGGGGCAGTGTCCCGTCCACCTCGGGCAACTAAACCTGCTCCGGGTCGGGGCGTTGACGCGTCCGTAAGGCCGCGAAGTGTCGGGTCTCGTCGGAGCGGGTCGACCAGGTCCGACGTATGGGTCACCAACGTAGAACTGATCCGTTGCGGATGACGAGAGCGGTGCGTCACGAGGCTCACGGCGATCAGAGCGTGACACCGAGCCGCAGAGTCTTCTCCTCGGCGACGGGCAGACTCTGCGGCGCCGAGCGCCTGGGCGGTGGATGCCTGCAGGTCAGGCTCGGAGAAAGCACGAGACTCTCGGCGAAGACCAATGACCTGATCAAGAGCCCGCAGACTGCCATTGGCCCACGATGGCCCCCCGCCCAGGAGGACGAGCCCTATGCGCCGGACGACGTCATCTCCGCCTTCTCCCGTCGCCCAATAGTCCGCGTTGATCATCAACTCGAGGGTCGCACCAACGGGGGCAAGCTGGGGCGGCACCAGCGCGCCTGCAATCCGTGATGCCCTTTCCGTCCACGCCGACACCAGGTGGCCAAGCACAGCCCGGTCGACCGGCGGCTCCAAGGTCCCTTGAAACTCCCCCAGCAGGTCATGCCAGGATTTCAGCGCCGACCATATGCTGATTGAGCCGACACCAACTCCCCCGTCGGAACGCACCAGCACCTTCTTCTCGGCCAGATCGCTCAGTTGGCGAAGGGCAGCATCGGTGCGAGTGTCGCGGCTGAGCATCACGTCGCAGTGGGTTAACGCCTCCATCAGTGCTAAATCGCCCTTTATGTCCCACACGTAGGCACCGGACCCCTTGCCTGCACGCGCCTGAGCTTCGGTGCGGATTCGAGCCAGGTAACCCCTCACATGTGAAACGGCGTCCGACCTGGCGATCTCGCGTTGCGCTGGGCTTGCCTCGTGCGTCGCAGACGCGCTGAAGTGGTTTACCGCGATCCCCGGGAGTCCGGCGGCTGGCAATGCAGACCATGGCGGGGACCACGCCGCGTCGACGGGGTCAACGCCCACGGACACCACGACAACCCGGGGAGGGGCAGCAACCTCGATCATGGCAACCAGTATCCTGCTCGCCGGCCAGACCCTACGCCTTCGGGCTCGGTGAATCCGGGCTTGTCGGATCTGATGTCGGTGGCTCTGCGTCCGGGGGCTCGCCACTAGTCAGGTCGACGTTCGTGGGCGGGGTCTCAGATTCAGGTCTTAGCCGTCTGCGCGGGGGCGGTTTTCTGGGCGGGAAGCGCTCGACGTATGCCGTAGCAACGTCGTCCGCTGATCCGTCCATGATCAGGTGACCTTGCTCCATCCAGAGGGCCCGAGAGCACATTGATCGAATCTGGTTCGGCGAGTGGCTGACCACAAAGATCGTTCCTGCCGCTTCCCTGATGGCCGCAATGCGGGCAGCAGCCTTGGCTTTGAATTCCGCGTCCCCCGTCGACAACGCCTCGTCCACCACCAGAATCTCCGGCACGGCTGCGGTGGAGATGGCGAAGCGCAGCCGGGCCGCCATACCGGAAGAGTAGGAATTCATCGGCAGTTTGATGAAATCACCGATGTCGGCGAACTCTACGATGTCGTCGAACTTCTCGCGCACCTGGCGCCGCGAAAGCCCTAAAGCCTGGCCGCCGATCATGATGTTGCGAGCCCCACTGAGGTTGCGCATCAGCACGGCGTTGACCCCGAGCAGGGCGGCCCGGCCGTTGAGATATATCGCCCCGTTGCTCGGTGGGATCAGGCCCGCCACCGACCGCAGCAGGGTGGACTTGCCGGACCCATTGCGTCCGATCAATCCGATCGATTCGCCTTGGTATGCCGTGAAAGAGACGTTCTTCACCGCATGAATTTCGCGGGTGCCCACCTGGCTTCGGGCCCGGTTCATCGCCTTCGCGAACGGGGACGTGGCGTCTTCCTTGACTTGGCCACCCGCGCCGTACACCCGGTAGGAAACATCAACTGAGCGGACGATCACCGCTGGCACACGCTGATCACTGACGTCCATAGGTCGCCTCCGCACGCCAGAACATGACGAACCCGACGATAACGAGCAGCAGCGCCCACCCAGCCGCCACCGCCCACGAGATCCATTCCAACGGATACTCGTTCATCAGCGTCTGCCTCAGGATGGTGAGGGCCACCGCGACCGGTTGAAAGGCAAGGAGTATTCCGACCCAGCCGGTGGCGTATGCCGGGATCAGGAAGAAGACACCCGAGGTGTACCGGAGCATGCGGGTCAGCAGCGGGATCAGGTTCGTGGCGTCGCGGAATTGGTAGATCAGCACCGCAAAGATCATCGCGATGCCGGTGGCCATCACGTAGGCAATGCCGATGGCCACCGGATACAGCAACCACGTCCAGGTGATCGTGCCTCCAGCGAGCAAGGTCACGATCGCGGCCACGACAAAGGCCGGCAAAGTGGCGAAAAGCTCGGTGAGGACCACCGAAATAGGCAGCACGACACGAGGGAAGCGCAACGCCCGCACCAACCCCATGTTGCCGATCAGCGCCTTGGAGCCACGAGTCATCGCCGCGGCGATGAAGATGAACGAGAACAAGCCGATGATGAGGAACGGCACGTAGTTTTCGATGCCTTTATCGATCTGCAACAGCCTGCCGAAGATCAAGTAGTAGGCAGCGCCCAGCAACAACGGGTTGAGCACCGCCCAGATCTGGCCCAGGTGGTTTTGCTGGTTTCGGGAGACGAACTGAGCGCTGGACATCGTCAGCAAAAAGGAACGGTGCCGCCAGACATCCGCTATGTAGGTCCGCAGCGGTGGGCGCACGCCCACCTGCTGCATACCGTGCGCCGCCGCCAACTCGGAGGCCTGCTCGGGAGACAAGCCGGGAAGCGAGCCCTCCTGATCAGGACCTCCGTGAGTCACAGCCGCGTGACTTTCTCACCCTCTACAACGCCGCGGGTGTCGAAGAAAGCCTGCGCGCCTGTGGCCAGCGCCTCAACGTCGTAACCGCGATGGTTCTGGACCAGGATCGTGAGGTCGGCTTCGGTGACTCCTGCAGGTGCGTCTTCTACGCGCACCGCGCCATCACCGAGCGCACCCCAGTGGGACACGTGCGGGTCGTGGTAGGACACCTTCGCGCCCTTGGCCAGCAACTGCTTAGCCAGCGGTACCGCTGGGGACTCGCGCTGGTCGGCGATGTTCGGCTTGTAGGTCACACCCAGCAGCAGCACGGTCGATCCGCGAAGGGGCTTGCTGAGGTCGTTCAGGATGTCCTGAGCCCGGTGGACCACGTAGGCCGGCATACCGGAGTTGATTTCTTGGGCAAGCTCCACAAAACGGAACGGGTATCCCAGACGGGCCCGCACCTGGTGCGAGAGGTAGTTGGGGTCGATCGGGATGCAGTGACCACCCACACCAGGACCCGGATAGAAGGCCTGGAATCCGAAAGGCTTGGACTTCGCGGCGTTGATGACGTCCCACAGGTCGATGTCGAGCTCGTGGCAGAACTTGGTCATTTCGTTGACGAGCGCAATGTTGATGTGGCGGTAGGTGTTTTCGAGCAGTTTGGCGGTCTCGGCCTCGCGGGTGCCCTTAGCGCGCACCACGGTGTCGACGAACTTTCCGTAGAACTCTGCAGCCGCATCGGCGCACGGCGGAGTGTGGCCGCCGACCACCTTGGGGGTGTTCTTCGCGCCGTACACCGGGTTGCCGGGGTCGATGCGCTCCGGGGAGTAGGCCAGGCAGAAGTCGGTGCCGGCGACGAGGCCGCCCTCTTCCAGCGCGGGGCGCACCACTTCGTCCGTGGTGCCGGGGTAGGTCGTGGACTCCAGAATGACCGTCATCCCAGGCCGCAGGTTGCGGGCGACAGCGTCGACGGCACCTTCGACGGCACGCAGATCCGGTCCACCGTCTTCGGACAGCGGGGTGGGGACACAAATCACCGCCACCTTGGCATCAGCGATCTGCGATTCGTCCGTCGTGGCCGTGAAGCCGCCTGCCACCATCTCGGCTACGTCGGCATCGCTGAGGTCATCGACGTGGGACGCGCCGCTGTTGAGCGCGTCCACGATGCCCCGGTTGATGTCAAAGCCCAGCACCGTCATTCCGGCGCGAGTGGCCTCTTGGGCCAGTGGAAGGCCGACGTACCCAAGCCCGATAATCACGGCGTCAGTAGCCACGTATTCACTCCTCAAGAT
>JBBQNO010000042.1:0-17967 GCA_038330045.1 Actinomycetales bacterium
CAACGCCCACGTTCCGGGCAGTTTTCTGCGGGACGGGCCGCTGCGGCTTCCGGTGGGAGTGACTCGCGACCTTGACCGAGCAATGGACACTGGAGCGCTCACGCTGCGCGGTTACGACCGGTGTTTGCGCGTGTCGTGGACTGTTGCCGATCTGGCGCAGCGCGACCGCCCAACCCGCAGTGATGCGGCCTTCGCCCTGACCCTGCGTGCGCCTTCAGGAATCGCCGCATGAACGCCGCCGCGAACCTCACGGTGGACCAACGTACCCGTTTGGCCTGGGCTCGTATCGCTGAACCTGATGACCGCACGGCGCGGGCCATGATCGCTGAGCGCGGGCATGTCGAAGCCTTGGAGATGGCTCGTGACGGCGCATCAGGCCGACCGAGGGCCAGCGCTGAGCGCTTCGCTTCCCGCCTGCGAGACCTGAACGTCGAACGAGACCTTGAGATCACCAGCAAAGTAGGAGCCAGAGTCCTCTTTCCGACCGATGAAGAGTGGCCCGACGGCGTAGACGAACTTGAATATCCGCCGTGGTGTCTGTGGGTCAAAGGGTCAGCGTCCCTCTCCCTGTCAGCGACGAGCGGGCGGAGCGCCGCGATCGTCGGCGCTCGCGCCAGCACCTCGTACGGCGAGTATGTTGCCGCTGAACTAGCGGCAGGTCTGGTGAGCCGCGGATTCGCCGTGATCTCAGGGGCTGCTTTCGGTATCGATGCGGCTGCCCACCGGGGTGCGTTGGCCTGCGACGGAGACACGATCGCGGTGGTGGCCGGCGGCGTCGAGCGGCCATACCCTGCCGCTCACGCTTCACTGCTGGCACGCATCGCCGAAGTCGGCGCGGTCGTCAGCGAGGTCCCGCCGGGGTCGGCACCCACTCGGAGCCGTTTCCTAGCGCGCAACCGGCTCATTGCCGCCCTATCCAGTGGCACCGTTATCGTCGAAGCGGGCCTGCGCTCTGGCTCCCGAAGCACCGTCACCCACGCGCTCAAACTTCTGCGGCCTGTTGCTGCGGTTCCCGGGCCCATCACGTCGATGGTTTCGGCGGGTTGCCACGAGGAGATTCGGCAGGGTCGTGCCGCGCTGGTGACCGATGCCGCCGAAGTGGCCGAGCTATTGGGGCGGATGGGGGACGACTTAGCCCCTCCGAAGCAGGGAGCCGTTAAACCCAGTGACGAACTTGATCCCGACACCTTTCGGGTGTGGCAGGCCATGCCGACGCGCCGCTCCACCACAGTGGATGCGTTGACTCAGATAGCGGGCCTCAGCGTCGCTGACGTGATGGGTGCGTTGGGTCAACTCGAGGCGTCGCAGATGGCTAGGCGCAGTACGCAAGGGTGGACGCGGTGCACTCCATGACCTTCCCCAGGGCTGCGAAAATTCTGGCGCTCTGCGCGGTCCTGATGATGGGCCAACCCGCTTCGGGGGCGCGCGCCGATGGCGCGCTCACATCGACACCGTCAGTGGCACCCACACCGGACGAGGTGGTGAGTGCGGTGGCAGCGTCGATGCAAGCGGCTACGGCCATCAGGCGGGCACTGGCTCGCGGGCCACGTTCGCTCGCAAGCCCGGCCTCAAAGGCGCGTTGGGATTGGCCTCTTCTCGCGCCGGAGATCGTCACCTCGCCCTTTGACGGGCCAGTTCAGCGCTGGTTGCCAGGTCATCGCGGTGTGGACCTCGGGGGATTCGAGGGCGCACCGGTAAGAGCCGTCGCGCACGGGGTTGTCTCCTTTAGCGGCGTCATCAACGGGGTGGGTGTGGTGTCAGTCATCCATGCCGACGGACTGCTCAGCACCTACCAGCCGGTGCTGAACGCGCCAGCAAAGGGCGAGCAGGTGTTTCGTGGTGACACGATCGGAAGACTGGCAGCCAAGGGCGGTCATTGTTGGCCGCTGGTCTGCTTGCACCTGGGAGCCCGCCGCGGCAAGGAGTATCTGGACCCCATGATGTTCTTGAGGCCGTGGGTGGTGTCGTTGTTGCCCCCGTGAGTCGACCGCTATGCGCGTGGATGCGCTTGGCGGTAGGCCGAGCGCAGTCGACCTGTCGAGACGTGGGTGTACATCTGCGTCGTCGCCAGGCTCGAGTGACCGAGCACCTCCTGCACCGTGCGGATGTCGGCTCCGCCATCAAGGAGGTGCGTCGCCGCGCTGTGCCGCAAGCCATGCGGGCCCAGGGTAGGGGCATCGGGCAGGTGTTCGAGCAACTGGTGAACCACTGACCGGACTTGGCGTTGGTCGACGCGACGTCCTCTGCGGCCAAGAAAGAGAGCAGGCCCTGCGGTCTCTGCGACCAGGCGGGACCGCCCGTTGTCGAGATAACAGTTCAACGCGTCGGCTGCCGGAGTCCCGAAGACGACCATTCGCTGCTTGTCGCCCTTGCCCAACACCCTCGCGTGCCGCAACGCAACGTCCACATCGTCAACGTCGAGACCGCACAGTTCACCGACGCGCATCCCGGTGGCGTACAACACTTCGATCATGGCTCGGTTGCGGATTGCGACGGGATCGTCGTCATCGCTGGCGACGGCGGCGAGGTCCATCAAAGCGCTCGCCTGGTCTGCGGCCAGCACCTGCGGAAGATGACGATTCTTACTGGGGGCGCTCAACCGCACGGAGGGGTCTGTGGTGATCCGATTCGTTGACACCGCCCACCCGAAGAAGGTCTTGACCGAAGCGGCCCGTCGAGAGATCGACGAACGAGCTAACCCGGCGTGGGACTGAGCCGCGAGGAAGGCGCGCAAATCCTCGAGACGAACGGCATTGAGATCGGCAACGCCCTGAGCGTGCAAGACGGTGTCGAGCGCACTGAGATCTCCGAGGTATCCGCGGACCGTGTGCACCGATCGACCCTGCTCAACGCTCAAATAGCGCTCGAAGTCGGCCATCACCGTGGCGGTGATGACGCCACGTGCTGCCGAGTCCACGCTCATCTCCTTACGGTGCCACGCGTCTGGACGTAGATCGGGCAGCCTCGCCCAGAGCTTCTAGTCTTCGCACGCCCTCGTGAAGCACCGCGTCGCCTTTGCAGAACGCGAAGCGAACCAGGGTAGGTGCCAGGCCCGGATCGGTGCAGAACGCCCCCACCGGGATGGCGGCCAGGCCCGCCGTCTCCGGCAAATCACGACACCACTGCGCTGCATCGCTTACCCCCAGGTTGCGCACGTCGGCCACGACGAAGTAGGTCCCCTGGGTTGGTGCAACCGGCAGGCCGAGGTCCTCAAGCGACCCCACCATCAGGTCACGGCGTCGTTGCAGGTTGCTCGCGAGGTCGCCGAAGAATGCGTCCGGCAGGGCGAGACCGTGGGCGATGGCGGGCTGGAAAGCAGCCGCCCCAGCGAACGTCACGAACTGTTTCACGGCGGCAATCGCATCGATAAGGCCCGAAGGGCCATGCACCCAGCCGACCTTCCACCCCGTCGCCGCAAAAGTCTTGGCACCCGACGAGATGGTCAAGGTCCGCGCTGCCATGCCGGGTAAGGACCCGATTGGGATGTGCTTGCTCCCGTCGAAGACGAGGTGTTCATACACCTCGTCAGAGGCGACGATGAGATCGTTCCGACGAGCAATGTCGGCAATCTGTTCAAGCTCGACAGCCGAAAAAACCTTGCCGCTTGGATTGTGCGGATTGTTCAGAATGATCATCCGCGTCCGGGACGTCACGGCCGCAGCGAGTTGGTCGGGATCGAAGACATGGCCGGGGAAGGACAGCGGGACGCTGCGGTGAATCGCACCGGCAAGGGCTATCGCGGCGGGGTAGGCATCATACGTGGGGTCGAAGGTCACCACTTCCTGACCGGGCTCGACCAAAGCCAGCACGGACGTCGCCAACGCTTCAGTAGCGCCGACGGTGACCAAGACCTGCGTCTGCGAGTCCACGTCCAACCCGTAGAAACGTCGCTGGTGAGCGGCGATAGCTTCGCGCAGGATCGGCATACCACGAGCAGGAGGATACTGATTGACCCCGTCATGAATGGCCTTGATCGCCACCTCTTTGATGACTGAGGGGGTGTCGCTGTCAGGGAATCCTTGGCCCAGGTTGACCGCGTCGAACGTCATTGCTCGCTGCGTCATCTCGGTGAAGATGGACGTGCCGATTCCGCTCATACGAGTCACCAGTGACGAGGCCATGAGCCCACCGTAGACGAAGCGTCGGTGCCGATTTCGACCGGCGAACCCTGAGCAGTACGATAGACGCACGTCTGAACCGACTGGGTCAGACGAATTCGCGTACGGGTCTACCGGCATACCCATGCCGGGGCGCGTCTCCGCAGTCCCGCTCCTGAACCCAGGGGAGGGCGGAGGCGGTCGCTCGTGCCAGGACCAACTGCACACAACAGAAAGCGAGACCTCGGCATGGCCGTCGTCACTATGCGCCAGCTGCTCGACAGCGGCGTCCACTTCGGGCACCAGACTCGTCGTTGGAACCCGAAAATGAAGCGCTTCATCATGACTGAGCGCAACGGCATCTACATCATCGACTTGCAGCAGTCGCTGACCTACCTCAACGAGGCCTACGACTTCGTCAAGGAAACGGTCGCGCACGGCGGGACGATCCTGTTCGTGGGCACCAAGAAGCAGGCCCAGGAGTCCATCGCCGAGCAGGCCACCCGCGTCGGTATGCCGTACGTGAACTACCGCTGGCTCGGTGGGATGCTTACTAACTTTCAGACTATCTCCAAGCGTCTGACGCGCTTGAAAGAACTCGAAGAGATCGACTTCGACAACGTGGCCGCCTCCGGTCGTACGAAGAAAGAACTCCTGATGATGCGTCGCGAGAAGGACAAGCTCGAGCGCACGCTCGGCGGCATCCGCGACATGGGCAAGGTGCCCTCGGCGGTGTGGGTTGTGGACACCAAGAAGGAGCACCTCGCCGTCACCGAGGCTCGCAAGCTCGGTGTCCCGGTCATCGCGATCCTGGACACCAACTGCGACCCCGACGAGGTCGACTACAAGATCCCCGGCAACGATGACGCCATCCGTTCGGTCACCTTGTTGACCAAGGTTGTCGCTGAGGCAGTTGCGGCTGGCCTCATGGCCCGCGGCGGTGGCTCCGGCGAAAGCGAAGAAGCCAACGAGCCGATGGCTGAGTGGGAGCGTGAGTTGCTTGCTGGTAGCGCGGATGAGGCTGCTCCGGCGACGGAGGAGACCGTAGCTACCGAGCCCACCGACGCTCCTGTTGAGGCAGAAGCCGTCGCGGAGACCGCAGCCGTCGAAACACCCGTCGCCGACGAGAGTCCTTCAGTCGCGCAAGAGGCTCCCGCCGCCGCTGAAGACTCAACCACGGACGCCGCTGACCCGGCGACCGAAGCTTCCACTTCCTGATCAATCCCTGCACAGCAGAAGGAGACACGCCCGAACATGGCGAACTACACCGCCGCAGATATCAAGGCACTCCGCGAGCAGACCGGCGCGGGCATGATGGACGTCAAGAAGGCTCTCGACGAGGCCGATGGCGACACCGCAAAAGCAACCGAGATCCTGCGCGTCAAGGGACTGAAGGGCGTTACCAAGCGTGAGGGTCGCTCAGCCTCCAACGGCTTGGTCCGCGTTGACGTCACCGATGGCGTGGGCACCCTGGTCGAGATCAACTGTGAAACTGACTTCGTTGCCAAGGGCGAGAAGTTCAGCGCGCTGGCCGACCAGGTTTTGGCTCAGGCGATCTCTACCGGCGCAGCCAGTGCCGAGGACTTGCTGAAGTCGGACATGTCCGGCCGCACGGTGCAAGAGGTTCTCGACGAGGCGAATGCCACCATCGGCGAGAAGATCGACGTGCGTCGCGTGGCTTCGATGGGAGCGCCCAAGGGCGGTTCTGTCGTGTCCTACCTGCACAAGACCAGCCCCGACCTGCCTGCGCAGATCGGCGTCTTGGTGGTCACCGAAGGCGAGCAGGACGGCTTGGCTCGTGACATCGCGATGCACGTCGCCGCGTTCAGCCCCACGGTGTTGACGCGAGCCGAGATCGACGAAGAGACGGTCGCTAAAGAGCGTCGCATCGCCGAGGAGACGGCCCGTGAAGAAGGCAAGCCCGAGCAGGCGCTGCCCAAGATCATCGAAGGTCGCATGACCGGGTTCTTCAAGGAGAACGTGCTCTTGGACCAGGCCTTCGCCAAGGACAGCAAGAAGTCCGTGGCGCAGGTTGCCAAAGACGGCGGGGTCGAGATCACGTCGTTCGTACGCTTCAAGGTTGGCGTCTGATTTAGTTCACACAACGCAAGAATGAAGGCCAGGTCCGTGTTGACGGACCTGGCCTTCATTCTTGCTAGGTCTTCACTGCCCTGCTGCCCATCACCGGCGGTGCAGCCGGGCTGAGTTTCAAGATGGTCTGAAGCTGCCCGGTCCACTCAGTGAGTCCCTGTGCGGATAATGCCCCAGACTCCAGAGCTCGCGCGATGGGGAGTTGGCCGAGCCACACCCGGTAGAGGGTGGCCACGTCACACGTCAGCGTCAGGTCGACGTCGAAGCCTGGGTCAGAGCGACATACGGACGGGACGCCACGTTCGACGAGGATCCAGTACTGCCTTGGGTCATCGGTGAACTGCACATGAAGGGTATGTCGAGGCCCCGAGAAGGCGCTCGTGTCCACTCGGGTGTGCATCCACCAGACCAGGAGTTCGGTATCCAGCTCGTAGGCATGCGGGTCCTCAAAGGCCCATGTGGCACCCCAGTTACCGAGCCCGAAGACGATCGGCTCTAGTCCACGCCCCGCTTCGGTGAGCAGGTAGCGCCCTTCGCGATGAGTGAGGAGCCCAGCCCGCTCGAGTTGTCGCAACCGTTTCGCGAGCAGGCTGCGAGACAACCCAGGCAGCCCCCGTGCCAGTTCGTTGAACCGGGTAGCTCCGACAATCATGTCGCGCACCACCAGCAGCGACCATCGTTCGCCGAGAATCTCCAACGCCCGGGAGATCGGGCAGTACTGGCCGTAGGCCGTCTTGCTTGCCTCATCCATAATTCACCTCGTTGTCTCCAGTGTGCAGTCCTACACCAGTACCGCGGTAGTCCTCAACGTGTACTGGTCGCGGCCCAGTGTCAGCAGGCACAGTGAGAACATGACAGCCAACCCAGCCCTATCCGAAGCCCTCATCGACCCCGACGCCGCTCTCAAGGCCAAACACCGCGCCATGTGGGCGCTCGGCGATTACCCGTCGGTCGCCGTGGACCTGATACCGAGCCTCGGACGAGTCCTGGTTCAAGCGGTGGGTGTTGGGCCGGGCCAGCGGGTGTTGGACGTCGCTGCTGGCACCGGAAACGCAGCACTGCCGGCGGTCCAAGCTGGGGCCTACGTCGTGGCCAGTGACCTCACGCCAGAACTTCTATCGGCCGGCGGCGAGGTCGCCGTAGCGACTCTCGACGCAGCCGAGCGAGAGCGTCTCACCTGGCGTCAGGCGGACGCCGAGAATCTACCCTTTGCCGACGCGGAGTTCGACACGGTGCTGTCCTGCGTGGGCGTGATGTTCGCTCCGCACCATCAGCGCAGCGCCCAGGAACTGCTTCGCGTATGCCGACCCGGGGGCTCGATAGGCGTGCTCAGTTGGACCCCAGGCGGCTTCATCGGTCAACTCCTGGCCACCATGAAGCCCTATATGGCGGCTCCTCCTGTGGGTTCGCAGCCGCCACCCCTATGGGGTGTCGAAGGCCATGTCCGGCAGTTGCTCGGTGAGGGAGTCAGCGAGCTATCGGCAATCAAATCGAGCGTGCGTATCGACCACTTTGACAGCGGCGAGAGCTTCCGCGACTACTTCAAGCAGGCTTACGGCCCGACGATTGCGACATACCGAGGTCTGGCTGACGACCCGAAGCGGACTGCCGCCCTTGATGCTGAAATGGTCGAATTGGCGGTTAGTCACCTCGCCGAGGGGGCCATGGACTGGGAGTATCTCCTTGTCGTGGCTAGACGCAGCGTGTTGCTGGATTAGGCGTCGTCGAGCCCGATGTCCAGCACTGCTGCGCTGTGGGTGATCCAGCCCGCAGAAATGATGTCGACCCCAGCGTCGGCCAATGCAGGTGCTGTCTCGACCGTAACCGTGCCGGAGGCCTCGACCACCATCGCGCCGTTGACCATGGTCACGGCTTCGGCGGCCATCGCTGGGGTGAAGTTGTCGATCAATACCGCCGTGACCGGGTCGCGCAGCAACTCTTCGAGTTGCTCCAACGAGTCGACCTCGACCTCGATCGCCATCACGTGACCGGCGACCGCTTTGGCTCGGGCGACTGCGGTGGCAATGCCACCGGCGGTGGCGATGTGGTTGTCCTTGACGAGGATCGCGTCGTCGAGGCCGAAGCGGTGGTTGGCACCACCTCCGGCTCGCACGGCGTACTTCTCGACCGCTCGTAGGCCAGGGGTGGTCTTGCGGGTGCAGCAGACCTGGGCCTGGGTGTGCGCGATCGCGTCAGCGATGGTGGCAGTAGCCGTGGCCACGCCGCTGAGGTGCCCGAGGAAGTTCAGGGCCACCCGTTCGCCGGTCAGGATGGACCGGGCACTACCGGACACGCTCGCCAAGACATCGCCAGGAACGACCCGGTCGCCGTCGGCGCGTTGGTGATCGAAGCTGATGGTGCCTTCGTCGTCGGCCAACTCAAATGCGATCCGGGCGAGGTCAAGACCGGCCACGACTCCGGCGCGGCGAACGGTGAGGTTGAAGGTTGCCCGTTCGGAGGCAGGAATCAACGCGTCCGAGGTGACGTCGCCTGCGCGTCCTAAGTCTTCGAGCAGTGCATAGCGCACCAACGGCTCCAGCATCACGCGGGGCAGTGGATTGAGGCTCACGCGGGTGCTCCGATCGCAGCGCCGAGTTCGCTGACGTGAGCGGTCGTATGCCGAGCCGTAGCCGCTATCTCGGGGTAGTCCGATCGCAGATGGCCGCCCCGGCTCTCCTCGCGGCTCAGCGCGCTGCGACAAATGAGCAGTGCCATCAGTTCGTGATCGCTCAAACCGTCGACACCGACTGCCTCGACACGTTGCCTAAGGCCATCGACTGCTTCCATAAGAGGCTCTGCAGATCGCACGACTCCCGCAGCGGTCGTGAGCAACGCGCGAAGTGCCATACGAGATTCGTCGCTCTCTCGGAAAGGCAGCGAGGGTGAGGTTGAAGGGGCACCCGGTTGGGCCAACGAAGCCGTGAGAATGTCTTGAGCCACCCAGCCGCCACAGACCACTGCTTCCAGCAGAGAGTTGCTGGCCAGCCGGTTGGCGCCGTGTAGGCCCGTGCTCGCTACCTCGCCGACAGCCCACAGGCCCGGCACGGTGGTGCGACCGGCGAGGTCCACGGTGACACCGCCGCATTGATAGTGAGCGGCAGGGTGCACGGGGATCGGCTGGCGGGCCGGGTCGATGCCTGCGGATTTGCACGCCTGGTCGATCCCGGGAAACTCCTCAGCGAATTCGTGGCCCAACGCTTCGCGAGCGTCCAAAAACACCCTCCCGCCGGAGGTTAGCTCGGCCCACACGGCCCGAGACACGATGTCGCGGGAGGCGAGGTTGTCGCACGGCAAGGGGTCGCCGTCGGCGTCGATCAAGATAGCTCCCTCACCACGAACGGCTTCGCTGATCAACGGCATAGGGTCCAGTCCGGCGTCCAAAGAGGTGGGGTGGAACTGCGCCATCTCCAGATCCCGCACCTGCGCGCCAGCACGCACGGCCATAGCCAGACCTTGGCCGCGAGCGCCCAACGGGTTTGAGGTATGCCGCCACAATGCTCCATAGCCGCCCGTGGCTAACACCACGGCTGAGGTATGCAGGACGTGCACACCCTCGTCGGATTCGACCTGCACACCGGCAACGTTGCCGTGCTCATCGGTAAGGATGCGCAGCGCGCGGGTGTGCTCCATGACGGTGATCGACGGCAGACTGCGGGCCGTCGCAACGACAGCGCGCAGGATCTCGGCACCGCTTCCGTCGCCACCGGCGTGCACGATGCGGTTGCGCGAGTGAGCGCCCTCGAGGCCAAGGCGAAGTGTGCCGTCGGGCAGCCGGTCGAATTCGGCGCCGAGGTCCGCTAGTCGCTCAACGGCGGCGGGTGCGGCGGCAGTGATCGCCTCGACCACCACAGCGTCACACAAACCTGCACCTGAAGCCATGGTGTCGGCGGCGTGCAGCGCTGCGGAATCGTCCGGCCCGAAAGCGGCAGCGATCCCACCTTGGGCCCAACCGGTCGCGGCCTCGGTGCCCAGCCTTCCCGTGGTGAGCACCACACAGGGGTTGGGGGCGAGGGTCACTGCGGTCATGAGCCCGGCGAGCCCGGCCCCGACGATGACGGGTGCTGCTGCGCTCGCAGCCTGGGCGGTCGTCATACCTCGAGCATCCTGGTGACGGCCAGCCGGGCCCGCTCGGCCATCTCCGGGTCGATGGTGACCTCGTTGGTCATCGTTTCAAGGCTGCGTCGGATGGTGGCCAGAGAGTTGCGCTTCATGTGCGGACACATGTTGCACGCTCGGACGAAGTCGATCTCGGGGTGCTCTGCGGCGATGTTGTCGCTCATCGAACACTCGGTGATCATGGCGACCTGTGTGGGGGAGTTGATGACGACGAAGTCGAGCATCTGCTTGGTCGAGCCAGACATGTCGGCCTCGTCGATAACCTCCGGGGGGCACTCCGGGTGGGCGATGATAACGGCCTCGGGGTGGTCGACCCTCAACTGCCTCATGTCTTGGGCGGTGAAGCGCTCGTGGACCTCACAGTGACCGGCCCAGGTCACGACCTCGACGCCGGTCTGGCGGGCGATGTTCTGGGCGAGGTATTCGTCCGGGATCATGATCACCTTGGGGACCCCGAGGGACTCGATGACCTTGACCGCATTGCCTGAGGTGCAGCAGATGTCGCTCTCGGCCTTGACGTCGGCTGAGGTGTTGACGTAGGTCACGACCGGCAGGCCTGGGTTGGCCTCACGCAGGGCCCGAACGTCGGCACCGGTGATGGACTCGGCCAGCGAGCACCCGGAGCGCAGATCGGGGATCAGCACGGTCTTGTCGGGGTTGAGCAGCTTGGCGGTCTCGGCCATGAAATGCACGCCGGCGAGCACGATGACGTCGGCATCGACGGTTTGGGCCTCACGGGCCAGCGCGAGCGAGTCACCCACGATGTCAGCAACGCCGTGGAAGATCTCCGGGGTTTGGTAATTATGCGCCAGGATGACGGCGTTGCGTTCCTTCTTCAAGCGCTGGATGGCTTCGATCTCGGGAGCGAAGGTGGCCCACTCCACTTCGGGAATGACGTGGCGGACCGATTCGTAGAGCTCATCGGTCGACATCGGGGCGGGGAATGATGCTAGCGACATGGTGTCCTCCTGCTCGGGAACCGGGGGTCGTGTGTAAGGCGTCAGGGTTATGCTTCGACTGAGCATATGTGCTGGGTAGACTCTATATGCTGACTCTGAGCAATACAACCCGAGGGGTCATCGAGTGCGGGTGACAGGCAACTTCGTGCCCGCTGCTCGGCGCTCGTCGAACACCTCGCGGCGGAAGGCATACAGCTTGGCCGGGCGGCCGCCGGTCTGCTGATCGGTCTCGCCGGTTTCCTCGACCAGGTCCTGTTGGGTGATCAACCGACGGAAATTCTGCTTATGCAGACCCTGGCCGGCGAGTGCCTCTACCACCGACTGCAAATTGCCGAGGGTGAACTGGTCCGGCATCACCTCGAACACCACCGGTCGATACTGGATCTTTGCCCGCAGCCGGGCGATCCCAGTGGCCAGGATGCGGCGATGGTCGTGCTCCATAGCCCGACCCGGGATCGGTGGCCCCGCTGGGCGCGGGGACTCAGGGATCAGCCCCGCTTCATACAACATTTCGTAGCGTTGCAGCGTGAGCTCTGGCCGCCACGCCCTGCCCTCCACTCCGAAATTAACCGCGCTGCGTAGAGCCCGCTGGGCACGCGTGACCTCATTGCTGCTTGAGGCGGCCCATGCGCCCAAGCGGGCAGCGATCTCGTCTCTGATGACCCGCGTTCCGTCCCGTTGGTCCTCCCAGGGGAAGAACTCGTAAAAGCCTTGCCAGGGTGCCACTTCAGAGGATGCTCTGGTGAGGCCCAGGTAGGACACTGAGATCGTGCGCCCTGCGCTACCGGTGCGGTCGGGGTCGGCAAAGGTGTAGAGCTGCTCGACATACCCCAGGCGCAGTTGTGTCTGTTGCTCCACCCACGCCCGCATTCCCATCTGCAGCGAGCGGTGGTCGCTGCGCAACGGGCCTGAAGGCAGCCGTGCTCCGTCAGGGGAGGTCATCACCACGGGGCCCTCGCCAGACAACGAGACGATGACGGCGACAAGTTCGGTGCTGACGCGCTGCGAATCCGCGGCGAGGGGAAACGCGACATCTGCGGGCATAGCGCCAATCATGCCGCCTTCGTGGCGGGTTCAAGTGTGGATGCCCTGTCGCGCCCTCGATATGGCAGGATCGTCTTCGCTTGCACCCGCTTCTGCCCGGAAGGCCGCGATGACCGCTGTCGATCACACTCCCGCTACCGATCAGAAGGTGCGACGAGTTCTGCTGAAACTGTCCGGTGAAGCGTTTGGCGGTGGCAGTATCGGGGTTGACCCCGATGTCGTGCGCGGCATCGCTCGGCAGATCGCGGCGGCCGCAAATGAGGGCGTGCAGGTGGCGGTCGTCATCGGCGGCGGTAACTTCTTCCGCGGGGCTCAGTTGCAGCAACGTGGCATGGAACGGGCCCGGGCCGACTACATGGGGATGCTCGGGACCGTCATGAACTGCCTTGCGCTGCAGGACTTCTTAGAGAAGGAAGGCATCGCGACTCGAGTGCAGACTGCCATTACCATGGGCCAAGTCGCCGAGCCGTACATTCCTCGTCGCGCAATTCGCCACTTGGAGAAGGGGCGCGTGGTGATTTTCGGTGCGGGCGCTGGTATGCCGTATTTCTCCACCGACACCGTCTCGGCTCAGCGGGCGCTGGAGATCAAGTGCGACGCGGTCCTGATGAGCAAACACGGCGTCGATGGCGTCTACACCGCCGACCCGCGCACTGACCCGACGGCGATCAAGTTGGACACGCTGACCTTCGATGAGGCGCTGACTCAGAACCTGCGGGTGGTCGATGCGGCAGCGGTCAGCCTCTGCATGGACAACGACCTCCCCATGCTGGTCTTCGGGATGGACGGCGAAGGCAGCATCTCGGCGGCCATCCTGGGTGAGAAGATCGGCACACTCGTCACCGCGTTGTAATCGCTGAGCGCAGGCACGCAGACATGGCCGAGCCACGTTGACCCAAAGGAGAAACATTATGTCCGACATCACCGATATGGCCATGCTTGAGGCCGAAGAGAAGATGGCCAAAGCCCTTGAAGTGGCGCGCGAGGACATGTTCGCGATCCGCACCGGCCGCGCGCACCCGGGAATGTTCGCCAAGGTCACCGTCGATTACTACGGTTCGCCGACTCCCATGCAGCAGTTGGCGTCCTTCCAGGTGCCGGACGCCCGCACGATTCTGATTCAGCCCTACGACAAGTCGTCACTGCAGGCCGTTGAGAAGGCGCTTCGCGATTCCGACAACAGCGTCAATCCCAGCAACGACGGTCATCAGATCCGCATCATCATGCCGCAGTTGACGCAAGAGCGTCGCCGCGACTACATCAAGGTGGCCCGCACCAAGGGTGAGGACGCCAAGATCTCCGTGCGCAACATTCGCCGCTCGGCCAAGGACACGATCGAGGCTTCGGTCAAAGACGGTGACGTCGGCGAAGACGAGGGCAACCGGACCGAAAAAGAGCTGGAGGCCTTGACCAAGAAGTTCGTCGACTCCATCGATGACGTGCTGAAGCACAAGGAGGCCGAACTCCTCGAGGTCTGAGGCCACGATGTCCGACATACCCACCTCGCGGCGCGACTATCGCGCGGCCTCCGCCAGGGAGGCTGCGAAGGTGACGAAAGCGCCCAAGAAGGCGGGGCGCGATCTGCCGGCGGCTATTGCGGTGGGGTGTGGGCTCGGTGCCATCGTCTTGGTGTCGCTGCTGATCTGGAAGCCGCTCTTCATCGCGGTGGTCACGCTCGGAGTGTCCTTGGGTGTGTGGGAGCTCATCGCGGCCCTGCGGTCAGGCCGAATCGCCGCCCCCCTGGTCCCCACGCTGCTGGCTGCGACGGCCCTGGCTCCAGCGGCCTATCTAGCCGGGCCCGAAGGGTTGTCGGTCGCGTTCGCGCTGAGCTGTGTGCTGATCGTGGTGTGGGTGGCGATCGAGGCGGCGCACGACGGGGTCAACGCGATCCGAGATATCGCCGGGGGAGTGTTCATTACCGCATACGTCCCGCTCATGTCTGGCTTGGCGGCGCTGCTGGTGGCCGAGCCCGACGGGGTGTCTCGCATCATCGTGTTCATCCTGGTGACCATCTCCAGCGACATCGGAGGGTATGCCGTGGGGGCCACCTTCGGGCGTCACCCGATGGCTCCGATGTTGAGCCCTAAGAAGTCGTGGGAGGGGTTTGCCGGGTCGGTGCTCTCCTGCGTGCTGGTGGGGGTCCTGTCGGTGGTGCTACTGCTGGACGGCGCATGGTGGGTCGGGGTGATCCTGGGAGTTTCCGTGGCCTGCTTCGCCACCATGGGGGACCTGGCCGAGTCGACGCTCAAGCGTGACCTGGGGATCAAAGACATGGGCACGCTGCTGCCCGGTCATGGGGGTCTGATGGACCGCTTGGATTCCTTGGTGATGACCATCCCGGTGACGTTCGCGGTGCTGACCATCTTCATCGCGGCCTAAGCCCGCCGCTATCCCTGCGAGAATGGGTAGCGATGAGCACCGATCTGCCGACCCCCACTGCCAACCCTCCGAAGCCGGGAGCGTTGACGTTCAGCGCACCTAAGCGGGGCAAATCGCCCCGCCACTTGGCTGACCTCGACACCGCGCAGCGGCGTGAGTGGGTCACCGAGTTGGGCCACAAGCCCTTCCGGGCGGACCAAATGTCGCGGCATTACTTCGAGCGACTCGTCGTCGACCCCGAGCAGATGACCGACCTGCCTGCGGGGGCCCGCAGCGACTTGGTGTCAACGATGCTGCCGGAACTGCTGCATCCGGTGCGGACGTTGCGCGCCGACAATGGCAACACGCTGAAGCAGGTCCATAAGTTGCATGACGGGGCCATGGTCGAGTCGGTCCTGATGAAATACCCCGGACGGGTCACTATGTGCATCTCCAGTCAAGCCGGTTGTGGGATGAACTGCCCCTTCTGCGCGACGGGTCAGGCAGGTCTCACTCGTAACTTGTCCACGGCCGAGATCGTCGAGCAGGTCGTGGCGGCGGCTCGGACGCTGCGGCACGAAGAGGCAGGGGAGTCCTCGGACGAAGCCACCGCCAAGGTGCTGCGGGTGAGCAACGTGGTGTTCATGGGGATGGGCGAGGCGCTGGCCAACTACAAGGCGTCCATTGGGGCCATGCGCCGGTTAGTCGAGCCGTCCCCATCCGGGCTGGGTATGTCGGCGCGCGGGGTCACAATGTCCACGGTCGGGTTGGTCCCGGCGATCGACAAGCTTGCCAACGAGGGCATCCCGGTCACGCTGGCGCTGTCCTTACACGCCGCAGACGACGAATTGCGCAATGAACTCGTGCCGATCAACACGCGGTGGAAGGTCGACGAAGCCCTCGATGCGGCATACCGCTACTACGAGAAAACTGGGCGACGCGTCAGCATCGAGTACGCACTGATTCGTGACATTAACGACCAAGCCTGGCGGGCCGACCTGCTGGGGGAGAAGTTGCGCAAGCGTGGCAAGGGCTGGGTGCACGTCAACCCGATCCCGCTGAACCCGACGCCGGGGTCGAAGTGGACTGCGTCCCGTCGCGGCGTCGAGCAGCAGTTCGTCGAGCGGTTGCTTGCGCACGGCATCCCAACCACCGTGCGCGACACCCGAGGCTCGGATATCGACGGAGCCTGCGGCCAGCTCGCCGCCACCGTCTAACCGCCGGAATCGTCGGCGGGACTAGCGTCCCCGTCGCTCGCGCTGTCATTACAGCGTTTGGATGGGCTTCCTCACGAAAAGATCGGCCTAGAAGGCGATCCTCGCGGGGGAAGGCGATCCATCGCTGTGTCACAGGGGGTGGCGCATGAGGGGTTTAGGCACCACGATGTGGGGGTGAGTGACTACCGGACCAGCGTGCAGCGATCTGTAGTGGATCCCGAGGGGTTCTGGCTGGAGGCCGCGCGGGACATCAGTTGGATCCACAAGCCCCGCCGAGCGCTCGACGACGAGCACGCGCCGCTCTACCGGTGGTTCACGGGCGGCAAACTCAACATGTGCTTCAACGCGCTGGACCGTCACGTGATCCACGGCCGCTCCGACCAGACGGCACTCATCTACGACAGCCCCGTCACCGGCACTCAGCGCTCCTACACCTATGCCGAGTTGCTCGATCTCGTCGGACGCTTCGCCGGGGTGCTGCGCGACCTTGGGGTAACCAAGGGTGACCGAGTGGTCATCTACCTGCCGATGATCCCCGAGGCGGTCATCGCGATGCTGGCCTGCGCTCGCATCGGTGCGGTGCATTCGGTCGTCTTTGGCGGTTTTGCCCCCGCTGAGTTGGCCGCTCGCATCGAGGACGCCGAGCCCGTGGTCATCGTGTCGGCATCTTGCGGCATCGAGCCGTCTCGTGTGGTGCCCTACAAGCCGATGCTCGACGAAGCGCTGGCCCGATCGGCCCATCAGCCGAAGTTCTCGGTCATCGTGCAGCGCGACCAGCACCGTTGCGAGCTCGGGGACACCGACTTCGACTGGGCACAGGTCATGCGTCCGGGCACGGTGGCCCCCGCGGGATGCGTGACGATGGAGGCCACCGATCCGCTCTACGTCCTCTATACCTCTGGCACCACGGGACGCCCCAAAGGCATCGTCCGCGACACCGGCGGGTATGCCGTGGCGTTGCGTTGGTCGATGGAGCACCTCTACGGCCTCGCGGCGGAGGAGACGTGGTTTTGCGGGTCCGACGTCGGCTGGGTCGTCGGCCACTCTTACATCGTCTACGGCCCGCTGCTTACTGGGGCCACCACGGTCCTTTTCGAGGGCAAACCGGTGGGGACCCCGGATGCGGGGGCCTTTTGGCGGCTGATGGCTGAGCATGATGTCGTCGCGGCCTTCACCGCTCCGACGGCCATCCGGGCTATCAAGAAAACTGACCCCGCAGCTGACCTCGTGGCTACGCACGACCTCACCTCGCTTCGGTCGCTCTTTCTCGCGGGCGAACGCCTCGACCCCGACACGTGGCAGTGGGCTACTGACGCTCTGGGGGTGCCGGTGATCGACAACTGGTGGCAAACCGAAACCGGCTGGCCGATAGCGATCACCCCGCCGACGGGCCATGGCCTGGAGATCAAGCCCGGATCCCCAGGCCCGGCCACCGCCGGCTACGACGTGCGGGTCCTCGACGAACGGGGCGCCGAAGTCGAGGCAGGCGCGGAGGGAGCGATCTGCATACGTCTGCCGCTACCCCCGGGCACGCTGACCACTCTGTGGGGCGACGACCAGCGATACATCGATTCTTATCTGTCGGCGTTTGAGGGCTACTACCTTTCCGGCGATGGCGGGTATGTCGACGAAGACGGTTACCTCTTCGTCATGGGCCGCACCGATGACGTGCTCAACGTCGCGGGCCACCGCCTGTCCACGGGGTCACTCGAGGAGGCGCTCGCGGGCCACCCTGCCGTGGCCGAATGCGCGGTCATCGGGGTCATTGACGAGCTCAAAGGACAGGTGCCGCGAGCGCTGGTGGTGCTCAAGGCCGGAGTCGATGTCGACAGCAACGAAGCGTTGGCCGCGCTGCGAGCCGAGTTGGTGCAACGAGTCCGGGACGAGGTAGGCGCGGTGGCCTCCTTACGCCAGGTCGACGTGGTCGCTGCGCTGCCCAAGACCCGGTCCGGGAAGATTCTGCGCAAGACGATGCGCCAGATGGCCGACGGTCAAGAGGCGATGGTGCCTAGCACGATTGAAGACCGAAGCGTATTGAGCGACCTCGGCGACGTCTTGCGTGGCGACTCCAGCGGTGTCTAGGGG
>JBBQNO010000043.1:0-17826 GCA_038330045.1 Actinomycetales bacterium
GTGGCGTCGTACCACATCGCCGAGGAGCCCTGGGTCAGGTTGTTCAGGCACTCGGTGAAGCCCGACTGGGCAGCACCGTTTTGGCCGTAGTCCTTGACCAGGTCGGTGTAGAACGTCGTCGCTTCCTCGAATTCCGGAGAATCCACCTGCGCTTCCCAGTCCTCGGTGAAGTAGGTGCCACCGAACGTGTTGACCACGGTGGTCATCGGGGCCAGCACCTGACCCCAGCCGGGCAGGCCACGCAAGCAGATGCCGGACATCCCGGGCTCGACCCCGTCCAACTGCTCGGCGAAGCCCGCGATCTCGTCCCACGTCGGGTTCTCCGGCATCTCCAGGCCCTCCTGCTCGAAGATGTCCTTGCGGTACATCATGAAGGAGGACTCTCCGTAGAAGGGCTCGCCGTAGACCGAGCCCTCGTAGGACAGCGACTCGACCATCGGCTCGAGGATATCGTCCTGGTTGAACTCGTCGTCGCCTGCGAGGTAGTCGTCCAACGGAGCGATCCAGTCGTTCTGTGCGTAGATCGGGATCTCGAAGTTGCTCAGCGAGGCCACGTCGTACTGTCCGGCCTGGCTGGAAAACTCCTGACTGATCTGGGCGCGCACGTCGTTCTCCGGCAGGGTCGTGAAGTTGACCGTGATGCCGGTCTCGGGCGTGAAGAACTCCTCCGTGAGCTTCTCCAGGTCCACCATCTGCGGGTTGTTCACCTGGAGCACGTTGACCGTGCCGCCGGAGTCCGAGCCCTCGCCGCCGCCACCTCCTCCCCCTGCTCCGGAACAGGCGGCCAGAGCCAGCCCGGACGTGAGGGTCATGGCCAGGGTGACATATCGACGTTGGCGCATCTGTTACTCCCTTGGTGTGGGTCCGCTCCGCAGACCTCAATGTCGTGTTTGCTCGTATGAGCAACGCGGTGCACAAATGAGTAAACTCCTTGACCATGGACCGTGTCAAGGGTTTAGTAGTTACAGTGCAGTTGCAGTGGGGCGAGCAGGTCATGCCCCTCCTTGAGAGAAAGAGCGTGGGTCGTGGTCGCGTCGATGGGGCCCTCTGAGTCGGTGCTGGCTGCGACCGTCGCGCGCCGCTATTACCTACTAGGGCAGGCCAAGAAGGACATCGCGACCGACCTAGGGATCAACCGCTTCAAGGTGGCCCGGCTGCTAGAGGCGGCGCTGGCATCAGGGCTCGTATACATTGAGATATCGCCCGTCGGCGGTATAGACCTCGACCTGTCGGCGCAGATGCAAGAGCGATTCGGACTTGTCCGCTGTGTGGTTGTCGCTCATAGCGGATCCTCCGACGCGGACACCGGTGCCGAGTTGGGCACCGCCGCAGCCGCCGTGGTCAAAGAGATGCTGACCGACGACGACGTCCTCGGTCTGCCCTGGTCGCGGTCCGTCCTAGAGATGACCAAAGCCCTGCGCGATTTGCCTGCGGTGCGGGTCGTGCAACTCAGCGGCGCGATGGAAATCCCCGGAATCAATGCCAGTTCCGTCGACATCGTCCGAGAAACCGCACGAATTAGCGGGGGGCAATCGGTGATCTTCCACGCGCCCTTCATCCTCGATGATGTCGCGAGCGCCGACGCGCTACGCCGCCAAGCAAGTGTGATTGAGGGCTTGCAGGCCATTACGGACGTCACCCATGCTGTCGTGGGCCTCGGCGTGTGGAGCCCAGGCCTGTCTACGGTGCTCGATATGACCACCACCGCGGAGCAGCACGAGTTGTCGGCCGCTGGGGTCATCGGCGAGATCGCAGGGGTGTTCTTCGATGCGCAGGGGCGTGTGGTCGAGTCCGGGGTCAGCGAGCGGCTGATCACGCTGTCAGGCGCAGACCTGTTAGCCATCCCGAGCGTGACCGCGATTGTGGCCGGGACGAAGAAGGCCCCGGCGGTGACCGCAGCCATCAGCGGCGGCCTCATCGACGGACTCATCACCGACGCGCCGCTTGCCGAAGCCGTGCTGGCCACACCGCATCCGGACGAGGTGGCATCGCCAGGCGGCCTCTAGGCCAGGCGCACCAAGCGCTCCATCACTCCGCGACCTGCTGAGCAGGCATGGATCAAAATGTTCGCGAGCAGAGGAGCCAGTTGATAGAGGTCGGTGCGCTCCTGCCACCCCGGCGCAAGCGGCGACACCTCCATGTAAGCCGAAAAGGTCGCCTCGTCGAACCCACCGAACAATCGCATCAGCGCCAGGTCCAATTCGCGGTGCCCATACTGCGCACTGGGGTCGACCAACCAGTGCCGACCGTCCGAGCTCACCACTCGGTTTCCGTGCCAAAGGTCGCCATGGACTAACGCCGGCGGCTCGCTCGGGCCCCAGAAGGCGTCGCCTCGGCCACTCAGCGCGTCAACAAGCGGCAACGCCGCAGGATCGAGGCCGTTAGCCGCCACCGCTTGCCGCGCCAACGGCCTGACCCGTTGCTCCAGGTAGGCCTGCGGCCAGTAACGCCGCCAGTGCAGGTCAAGCGGCACCGACCCAAGGTATCCGCGGCTCGAGGAATCGACGGCGCCAAAGGCGACACCACGGTGAGAGTGCAGAGCCGCGAGGTGTACTCCGAAGTCTTCCGCCCCCTTCGCGTCTCTGGCCGACGTAGCGCGCGCCGACGGGGTCTCGGGCTCGGTGGGGTGATCGATCCACTCCAAGGCCAAGGCAGATGGGGTGTGCCACAACACGTGAGGCACCGGGATCGCGCCGGTTGCCCGCATGGCATTGAGACCGGCAGCTTCGCGGGCGAAGAAATCCGCGGGCGGGTCGCGCATGGTCTTGACGAAGATGGGCCCCTCGGGGCTCTCGGCGCGAAAAACCTGGGAGATGGAGCCCCCGGAGATCGGTCGCACCGACTCCAGCGAGCGCTCGCTCACCAGGTCTGCTGGCAACGTCACGGGCTCCGGCACATCTCCTAGTCTGGCGCACCGCCCGCTAACCATTCCAGCAGACCCGCACACGCATGCTCGACCTGATCGAACATGGTAGCGAATGCCGCTTGGGGATGACCGTAGGGATCGGGCACGTCGAGGCCGTCGTCGCCTGCCATCGATGGCCCATCCAAGCCGACCGCGAAGAACCCGAGCCGCGCCACCTTGGCCCGCGCCCTATCGTCGGGGGCCAGCGCCAACACATCGCTCACGTTGGCCGAGTCCATGGCGACGACAAGGTCGAAGCGGTCGTAATCTTCGGCCACAAACTGTTGGCCGCGGTGTTCAATCGCGATTCCGCGCACCGCTGCCTCTCGCAACGTCCCCTCATGCGGTGGATTTCCGACGTGCCACGGGGCGGTCCCCGCGGATTCGACGTGATGCGCAGCAAACGTCGTGCCATCGGGACTCACTGAACCGTTCCGGGCGGCCATCTGGTGCACGAAAACGGCCTCGGCGGCGGGGGATCTACAGATATTTCCAAGGCAGACGAAGCAGATACGCATGTGACCAGTGTGATCGCCCACATCTGTGCATACGCCATCGACGTGTCTTCACGCCGCACAGAAGACGCAGAAATCTTCGGCCTTTAAACCCGTATGTGCCTTCGCGCAGCAGATCCAGCGCTCAGAGCGCAAATGTGACGAAGTAACGGGCAGTTCGAGGATTAACCTACGGTCCCGTAACATTGGACTAGTTATGAGTAAAAAGCCATCGCGTCGGTTAGATCGTGTCGTCATCCGTTTTGCCGGAGACTCCGGAGACGGCATGCAGTTGACCGGCGACCGTTTTACCTCGCAGACGGCATCGCTCGGCAACGACATCTCGACGCTACCCAACTTCCCCGCCGAGATTCGCGCACCGCAGGGCACGCTGCCCGGAGTGTCGAGTTTCCAGTTGAACTTCGCCGACCACGACGTGATGACCCCGGGCGATTCCCCCGACGTCCTGGTCGCGATGAACCCGGCTGCGCTGATGGCCAACCTCGCCGACCTCCCGCGGGGCGGCACGATCATCGCTAATACGGACGAGTTCACCAAGCGCAACCTGTCCAAGGTGGGCTACGCGGCCTCACCGCTGGACGACGGCAGCCTCGACTCGTGGCACCTGCACGCTCTGGGCCTCACGTCGATGACGGTCGCCGCGCTCGCCGACTTCGGCTTGAGCCGCAAAGAAAAAGAACGCGCCAAAAACATGTTGGCCCTCGGCCTAATGTCGTGGCTTTACTCGCGCCCCCTCGACAGCACCGAAGCCTTCCTGCGCGCAAAGTTCGCCAAGAAGCCGGAGATTCTCGAAGCCAACCTGACTGCGCTGCGGGCAGGTCATGCCTACGGCGAGACCACCGAAGACTTCGCGGTCCGGTTTGAGGTCGCCCCGGCCCCGATGAAAGCGGGCACGTACCGAACCGTCACCGGGTCGCAGGCGATGGCGCTCGGCCTCGTCAGCGCCGCACAACGCAGCGGGTTGCCGCTCGTGCTTGGTTCCTACCCCATCACACCGGCCTCCGACATTCTGCATACCTTGTCCGCGCTGAAGCACTTCAACATCACCACGATGCAAGCCGAAGACGAGATCGGTGCGGTGGGCATGGCCCTCGGCGCGTCATACGGTGGGGCTCTGGGGGTGACCACCACGTCCGGTCCAGGTCTGGCACTCAAGGCCGAGACCATCGGGTTGGCTGTCTCGACCGAGTTGCCGTTGGTCATCATCGATGTGCAACGCGGCGGCCCCTCGACTGGCTTGCCCACCAAGACCGAGCAGTCCGACTTGCTGCAGGCGCTGTATGGCCGCAACGGCGAGTCACCGGTTGCGGTGATCGCCCCCCAGTCGCCGACCGACTGCTTCGACGCGGCCATGGAAGCGGTCCGGATCGCCACGACCTATCGAACGCCGGTCATTGTGCTCTCCGACGGCTACTTGGCGAACGGCTCAGAGCCGTGGCCGGTGCCGAACGTCGAAGACCTGCCCCACCTTGAGGTCGAGTTCGCAACCAAACCGAACGCGACCAAGGACGACGGCACCCCCGTGTTCCACCCGTTCTTGCGGGACCCCAAGACGCTGGCCCGCCCGTGGGCCATCCCCGGCACCGCCGGTTTGGAGCACCGCATTGGTGGCATCGAGAAGGCCGACGTCACTGGTCACATTTCCTATGATCCGGACAACCACGACAAGATGGTCCGGTTGCGCGCAGCCAAGATCGAGAAGATCGCCGACACCATCCCTGACATCGAGGTCGACGACCCTTCCGATGCTGCAAAGGTACTCGTCCTGGGCTGGGGCTCGACCTTCGGCCCCATCTCTGCCGCGACTCGACTGGTCCGCGCGGCCGGCACGCAGGTTGCTCAGGCGAACCTGCGCCACCTCAATCCCTTCCCGGCCAACCTCGGCGAGGTGCTGCGCCACTACGACCGCGTCGTGGTGCCGGAGATGAACTTGGGCCAGTTGGCGCTGCTCCTTCGCGGCCGGTATCTGGTCGATATTCACTCGCACACTGCCGTGCGCGGCTTGCCGTTTACCTCACTTGAACTTGCCGAAGTGCTGCACAAACAAGCCATCATCGCGCAGGAGTTGATCCGATGAATTCCACGACGACATCTCTGGGTATGCCAGCCACCGGGACCTCTGGTGTGCCCGACACCGACCCTGACGCTAGCCCCCAGACCAAGAAGGACTTCACCTCTAACCAGGAGGTGCGCTGGTGCCCGGGTTGCGGGGACTACGCCGTGCTGGCCGCCGTGCAGGGGTTCTTGCCCGACCTAGGTTTGCGCCGCGAGAACATCGTCTTTATCTCTGGCATCGGCTGCAGTTCGCGCTTCCCCTACTACCTCGACACCTACGGGGTGCACTCGATTCACGGCCGCGCACCGGCGATCGCCACCGGTTTGGCAACAGCGCGCGGCGACCTCTCGGTTTGGGTGGTGACCGGCGACGGTGACGCCCTCAGCATCGGCGGCAACCACCTGATCCACGCGATGCGCCGCAACGTCAACATGACGATCTTGCTGTTTAACAACAAGATTTACGGCCTGACCAAGGGACAATACTCCCCGACTTCTGAGATGGGCACCATCACTAAGTCGACCCCCGTGGGCTCGGTGGACCGCCCATTCAACCCCGTCTCGCTGGCCCTCGGCGCGGAGGCGACCTTCGTGGCGCGCACTATGGACTCCGACCGGTCGCACCTGGTCGAGGTTCTCTCGGCCGCTGCCGCTCACCGAGGCACCTCGCTGGTGGAGATCTACCAGAACTGCCCCATCTTCAACGACGGAGCTTTTCAGTTGATTAAGGACCGCGACCAGGGCAAAGCCCGCCTGGCCTACCTGCACGACGGCGAGCCCATCCGTGTCGGCGAAGACCGGGTCGTGGTGCGCGACGGCGCAGCCATGGCCGTCGTCCCGGAGGCGGAGGTGAGAGGTCGGCAGGTCGTGACGCACGACGTGGG
Source organism: Actinomycetales bacterium (assembly GCA_038330045.1). GTDB lineage: Bacteria > Actinomycetota > Actinomycetes > Actinomycetales > Dermatophilaceae > Ornithinicoccus. Next base: position 6,360 of record JBBQNO010000043.1, read on the forward strand.
CGCCGATGACCCCGCCCAGGCTTTTGCGCTGTCCCGGCTCGATGACCCCTCGATGGCGCACGTGCCGATGGGCATCTTCCGCCGGGTCGAGCGTCCGACGTATGACGATCAGGTGCGAGCGCAGGTCGATGGTGCCCGGGCCAGCGCTGGCGGTGCCACATCGGACGCTGACCTGCAGGACTTGTTGAACGGCAAGGACACCTGGACTATTCAGGAGTGAGCGACTCCGCACCACCCTCGACCACCTCCACGTCGGCTCGCTCAACCGCTGACGAGCAAGGTCTCGGCACGGCATACGGGCTCGCGGCGTATGGGTTGTGGGGCCTCTTCCCGCTCTACCTGACGCTGCTGCGTCCCGCCGGCGCCATCGAGGTGTTGGTGCACCGGGTCCTGTGGGCGTTCTTGCTCTGCCTGATCATCTTGGCCGCGCTGGGCCATCTGCGCTGGATGGTGCGGTTGCTGCGGCGCCCCCGGGTGCTGATCGCGGTCGGCACCGCCGGTGCGTTGATCGCCACCAACTGGACGATCTACACCTTCGCCGTGCTCAGTGAGCACGTCACCGAAGCGGCCCTGGGTTACTTCCTGAACCCGTTGGTGACCGTCGCCCTCGGCGTGATCGTCTTGCGCGAGAGACTGCGCCGCGTTCAGTGGGTCGCTGTGAGCATCGGTGGCATCGCGGCGGCATACCTGACCATCGACTACGGCAGCCCGCCGTGGATATCGATGAGTTTGGCGTTGACCTTTGCCTCCTACGGACTGGTGAAGAAGCGTGTCGGCGCCTCGTTATCAGCGGTACAGTCGCTGACGGCCGAGACCATGGTGGTCTCTCCCCTTGCCGCCGCCGCTCTGGTCTGGCTCACCGTGACCAACGAGGCGACCTTCGCGGCGCAAGGGTGGGTGCACGCACTGCTGCTGGCCAGTGCCGGGGTCGCCACCACCATCCCATTGCTGCTTTTTGCCGCCGCCGCTCGCCGGGTGCCACTGACCACCATCGGGCTGCTGCAGTTCGTCACACCGGTGTTGCAACTCTTCACCGCCGTCGTGCTCTTAGGTGAATCTATGCCCGCGTCCCGCTGGATTGGGTTCGCCCTGGTGTGGCTGGCCTTGGCAGTGTTGACGCTCGACACCAGCGTCAACGTCGGACGAGCCCACCGACTCAACCGAATCGCCGCCCGGACCGCCACGTAGGCTCCCCCCATGCCACGTCGAGTCACACTGGTGGCCTGGGGGTCACGGGGCGACGTCGCCCCTATTATCAGCCTCGGCCAGGGCTTGCGAGCTGCTGGCGACATCGTGACGGTGCTGACCAGTCGCGACTTCGCGGATCTGGTCGAGCTGGCCGGGCTGGGGTGGGCACCCTTCGACATCTCGGTGCACGAGGCTGCCTCGTCGCCGGCCGGCCGAGCGTGGTTGGGCGGCCACCGCACACTCATCGGCGAGAGTCGGGCCCTGCAGAAGGTACTGGATGGTTTCGCGGGGCCCCTCATTGAGGGACTATGGAGCCATACCCGTGACGCAGATCTGGTGGTCAGCGGCATCCTGACCGCCGACGCGTGCGCGAGCCTGACGGCGGCCCGCGATCAACACCACGCCTTGGCGCTACTGACCCCGGTGATGCCGAGTCGTCACGGACCGAGCTCCCCCACGGCGGTCCTGCCCTCTCGAGATACCGGCCTGAACGCATTATCGGGAAGGGCCGTCCTCAGCGCCTCCTACCGTCTGCTGCGGGTGCCCGGCGACGACATACGGGGGCGCCTGGGCCACCGCCGTACGCGCGGCGGCTGGCTGCTGGCTCGGCTTCGGGAGATGCCGGTGATTGTGGGCACCAGCAGATACGTCGTCCCGCCGGCCCCCGACCAGCCGAACGTCACGATCACAGGCTATTGGCCCCCTTTCGGCCCTGACCTGGACGTCGACGAGGGTGAACGGCTCGAAGCGGCGATCGCGCGAGCCCACGCAGACTCGCGCCCTGTGGCCTACCTCGGCTTCGGGAGTATGACGACCAAAGACCCAGCCGCGACGGCGCGACTGCTCATCGATGCCGCTCACGAGGCCGGAGTGCATCCCATCGTGAGCAACGGGTGGGCCGCAGTAGGCGTCCATCTGGGCGACCGCGACGATGTGACCTTGGTGGATCACGTGCCGCACGACTGGCTTTTTGCCCGATGCGACGCGGTCGTGCATCACGGGGGCGCTGGAACCACAGGCTCGGCGGTGCGTAGCGGCACCCCGCAGGTTGTGGTGGCGCACATGGGCGATCAGCCGTTCTGGGCGACACGCGCCCACGAGCTGGGTATTGCCGCACAACCCTTGCGCCGCTCACACGTCACCCGTGAACAGTTGGCGGCCGCGCTGCGCTGGGTGACTGCGGCCGGCTCGGCGGACGATGTGGTGCGCAGAGCCAGCGAACTGGCGCAGAGGGTGGAAGAGGAGTCTGGGGTCGCCCGAGCGGTCGAGGTGTTGCGGGGTGACACCGAGGTGTCACCCAACTAACTCCCCGTATTCGTCCCGCATTCTCCGCGCCTTTGTCTGCGCTGCATACCGTCTGCGCCATGACTTCTACGCCTACACGGCACCTACCTGTGACCCCGTTGGAGCTCCACTCATCGGGTCGAAGCGCCATGACCTGCCGCTATCGCTGCGGGGATGCCTGCTTCAAAGCCGTTCCCAACGCCAGCAGCAACGAATACTTCGGTGACGTCGTTGCCGGTTTGTCTCGCCGCTCCATGCTGCAGGCTGGCGGCGTGGGTGCGGTCGCCCTTGGTCTGAGCGCGTGGGGGGTTGCGAATCCCTCCGATGCTGGTGCCCACGTGCAGGCACCGGCCCGCGCGAGCCGTCACCGCTCGGCCTTCGACCCGATTGCTTCCACTCCCGCCGATGTCGACGACGTCATCGTCCCGCGCGGGTATCGCTGGAGCCCCATCATCTCGTGGGGCGACCCGATCACCAGGTCGGCACCCGACTTCGATTTCGACAACCAAAGCGTCGAAGGCCAAAAGAACCAGGCTGGATACAACTGCGACTACACCACGTTGATGCCCGATGGCAGCCGTGGCAACCGGCGCAACCGGGGCGTGCTGACGTTTAACAACGAGTACACCAACGACCAGTTGATGTTCCGCGACATCGGCGGATCTGAGGACCTCACCGACGAGCAGATCCAGATCGTGATGGCCGCCCACGGTATGACGATCGTCGAGGTCGCGCGCCGCAACAAGCACTCCGCATGGCGCTACCGCCAGGACGGCGCACGGAACCGGCGCATCCACACCTTGACCGAGTTCACCATGGACGGCCCGGCTGCTGGCCATTCCTCGCTGCGCACCTCTGCGGACTCCACCGGCACGAAGGTGCTCGGCACGTTGAACAACTGCGCGGGCGGCGACACACCGTGGGGCACGGTCCTGTCCGGAGAGGAGAACTTCAACCAGTACTTCAACACCACCGGTGCCCCGGACAGTGATGGCGCTCTGGCCCGATACGGAATTACCTCCAGCGGCCGCGGCTGGGAACGGGTGGAGTCCCGCTTCTCGGTCGTCGACGAGCCTCATGAAGTCAATCGCTTCGGCTGGGTCATTGAAGTCGACCCGGACGATCCGCATTCGACCCCGGTCAAGCACACTGCCATGGGTCGCTTCAAGCACGAGGGCGCCACCATCCGCATCGCCGACAGCGGCCACGCGGTGGCCTATATGGGCGATGACGAGCGGTTCGACTACCTCTATAAGTTCGTTTCGCGCGAGCGCTACCGTCGCAACGACAAGCACCACAACATGCGTTTGCTGTCCGAGGGCGACTTGTACGTGGCCAAGTTCACCGGCGACGGCTTTGAAGACGGGGTGAGCGACGGAGGCGGCGAGTGGATTCCCCTTGTGCTCGGGACGAAGTCGTGTGTCCCCGGCTTCAGTGTTGAGGAAGTCCTGATCCACACCCGCCTGGCTGCAGATGTTGTCGGCCCCACCAAAATGGATCGACCCGAAGACGTTCAGCCCAGTCCGAAAACGGGCCGCGTGTACGTGGCCTTGACTAACAACACCAAGCGGACGCCTGCTGCGATCGACGAGGCCAACCCGCGGGCCAACAACAAATTCGGCCATGTGCTGGAGCTTCGCGAGCGACATGACGACCCCACCGCTCGCCGCTTCCGGTGGAAGCTCGTGCTGATCGCCGGAGACCCGAGCGACCCGGTGACGTACTTCTCCGGTTTCGACAAAGGCGAGGTCAGCCCAATTAGCTGCCCCGACAACGTTGCCTTCGACGAGTCAGGCAACCTGTGGATCGCCACCGACGGGATGCCCGGCACGCTGCAGGCGTGCGACGGCTTGTTCATGATGCCCGTGGCTGGGAGCGACAAAGGCCACGTGCAACAGTTCCTCTCCGTGCCCGTAGGAGCCGAATGTTGTGGGCCCGTGGTGCGCATGGAAGACAACACCATTTTGGTGGCGGTACAACACCCGGGTGAAGTTGACGATGCCTCCCCCGACAATGTCGTCTCGACATTCCCCTACCGCGGCGACAGCCAACCTCGTCCGAGCGTGATTCACGTACGGCAGCGACGTCACGGATCTTCGTAGGCCTCGCAGCCCCCGGTTGGGCTGCGCCGCTGGCACCCTGCAGTCTGGGATGCTGGCGGCGCGCCACAACTCCTATTGTGAGCGGTCGGCTACGCCGTCGACCAGAGCCCGCAACGCGACCACAGCAGCATCATTTCCGAGCTCGTCGACCAGGGAACGAGTCTGCGCCGCAATCAACGCTGTGTGCTCCCGCGCTCGGTCCATCGCGGGGTGCTGCCGAAGGAGGGCTACCGCCTCAGCCATCTCGTCGGCGTCACTAATCGGGCCGTCGAGCAGGTCGATCAGCCGCCGGTCCTGCGACCGTGCCAGCGACCGCACGTACAGGACGGGCAGGGTGGCTTTACCTTCACGCAGATCAGCGCCCGGAGTCTTGCCCGACTCAGCAACATCGGAGTTGATGTCCAGAAGGTCATCTGCCAACTGGAAGAGCGTTCCCAGTTGCTCTCCGAAGCGAGTCAAGGTCTCGATCAGGTCCGTGTCGCCCCCACCGAACATGGCGCCATACCGAGCTGCCGTGGCGATCAACGAGCCGGTCTTGTCAGACAGAACGCTGAGGTAGCGCTCGATTGCGTCGTCGCCGGGGGCCGCAGGACGTTCGTCCATGATTTGCCCCGCGCACAAGCGAACGAACGTGTGTGCCTGAATCTTCACGGCCTGCGGTCCGAGGTCAGCAATCACCGCCGAAGCCGTTCCGAACAACAAGTCGCCCACCAGGATCGACGTTGCGTTGCCGTAGCGAACGTTGGCGCTCTGCACCCCGCGACGCAATTCCGCCTCATCCATGACGTCATCGTGATAAAGCGATGCCAAGTGGGTCAGCTCCACCCCCACGGCCGCCTCGATGACACTGGCATTGATCCCGCCAGCAGCTTGGGCACACAGCAGGGTTAGCAGCGGCCGGAACCGCTTGCCGCCAGCGTTTGACAGATGGCCAGCGGCCTCGGCAATGAAGGGATCGTCATGGTCGACCACGTCGCGCAGGCGGGCGTCCACGGAGGCTAGGCCCTCGAGCAGGCTTTCCTGAAGTTGCTCGTCGGCGCCCGGGAGCAGAGTCGGGGCACCTTTCATTAGCGAATGAACTGCGAAGCCTGCTGCGCCAACTCCAGCATGGGGGAAGGCATGACGCCCAACCCGAAGGTCACCAGCACACCGACGGCGATCGCGAAGGTCGTCAGTGACGACGGAGCCACTGCCACGGTGTCCCCCGTCTGCTCACCGAAGTACATCACCACGATGATGCGGAAGTAGACGTATGCCGTCACGGCGCTGGCCAGCACACCGATGACTGCCAGCCAGGTCCAGCCGTTGGCTACAGCCGCCGAGAACACCGCGAACTTGCCGGTGAAGCCGGACGTCAGCGGGATGCCCGCGAAAGCCAACAGCAGGAAACTGAATCCGCCAGCGACCCACGGGCTCGACTTAGCCAAGCCGACCCACTGTGAAACGTGTGTGGCCTCGGTGCCGGCAGATCGGACCATGGTGATCAACGCGAAGGCCGGGATCGTCATGAACCCGTACGCGGCCAGGTAGAACATTGTGCCGGAGACGCCAGCGGAGTCCAGGGACAAGAAGCCGACCAGGATGAAGCCGGCATGCGCGATGGACGAGTACGCCAGTAGTCGCTTGATGTCGTTCTGACCGACGGACATCACCGCGCCGACGATCATGGTCAGCGCTGCGACCGCGGCCAAGATCGGCTGCCAGTCTGCGCGCACGGACTCGCCGGCCACGTAGAAGACTCGAAGCAGCGCACCGAACGCAGCCACCTTGGTGCACGCGGCCATAAAGCCAGTCACCGGGGTCGGCGCGCCCTGGTAGACGTCAGGCGTCCAGGCGTGGAACGGAACCGCACCGACCTTGAACAATAGCCCCGTGGCGATAAGCAACAGCCCCGGAAGCAGCAAACCGTCCATGCCGATCTCGCTGGAGACAGCGGCAGAGATCTCGTCGAAGCGCATCGACCCGGCGTATCCGTACACCAACGCGGCACCGAAGAGGAAGAACGCCGAAGAGAAGGCACCGAGCAAGAAGTACTTCAGCGACGCTTCTTGCGAGAGCAACCGTCGACGCCGCGCGAGACCGCACATGATGTAGAGCGGCAGGGACAAGATCTCAAGCGCGATGAACATGACCAGCAGGTCATTAGCCATCGGGAAGAGCATCATGCCGCCTATACCGAGCAGCGTCAGCGGGTAGATCTCGGTAGTGGTCGCGCCCACCTTCACCGCTAACGCTTCCTCAGCTGACCCCGGCACGGACACTCCGGCCTGGGTGAAGGCGTCGGGGGCGGTGCCACCGAAACGCTCGCTCATCACCAAGACGCCGATGATCGCCAGCGAGAGCACAAGGCCCTGCAGCAACAACGCGGGGCCGTCGTTGGCCACTGCTCCTGCTGCCGTCAGACCTTTGTGGTCGGGGCCGACGAAGACCACGACGGCCAGGGCCGCCAGTAGGGTGACGAGCGTCAGGGGCAGGTGAATCGAGTAGCGACGCGCGCGGCCCGCAAAACCCTCGACCGCAACACCCATGAGTCCGCCGACGAACACGATGATCAAGGGCAGCAACGCCATGTAGTCAATCTCGGGGGCAACAAATTCACCCATCAGTGATCACTCCCCTCAACCTCGACCACATTTGCAGGATCCCCAGTGGGTGCCGGATCGCTCACGCCTACGAACTGCAGGGTGGTGCTGACGGCCGGTTCAAGCACGTCGAGCGCAGGCTTGGGATAGAAACCGAGGAACAGGAAGGCGACGATGAGCGGTGCCACGACAGCCTTCTCGCGCATCGTCATATCCGGGGTGCCTTCAAATCCTTCAGGCTTCGGGCCGGTTGCCACCTTTTGGTACATCAGCAGGATGTAGAGAGCCGCGAGGATCACACCCAAGGTTCCGATAACGGAGAAGACCGGATAGGTCTGGAACGTTCCGATAATGACCATGAATTCGGAGACGAACGAGTTCAGCCCCGGCAACGCCAAGCCAGAGAGACCTGCGACCAAGAGCGAGCCCGCGATCAGCGGCGTCACGCGCTGCCAGCCGCCGAAGTCCGCGATATCGCGTGAGCCGCGTCGCTGGATCAGCATGGCCGCAATCAAAAACAGCGCGGCGGTGGTGAACCCGTGGTTGACCATGTAGAGCGTCGAGCCGGTCTGACTCACGGTCGTGACCGCGAAGATGCCCAGGACGATGAAGCCGAAGTGGCTGATCGAGGTGTAGGCGATCAGGCGCATCATGTCCCGCTGACCGATGGCCAACGCGGCACCGATCAGGATCGACAACACGGCCAAGGTCATCACCGCCGGGGTTGCCCAGCGACTGGCATCGGGAAACATCTGCAAGCAGAAGCGGATCATGCCGAACGTGCCGACCTTGTCGAGCACACCCACCAGGAGCACGGATGTCGCCGGTCGCGCCTCGCTGGCTGCGTGCGGCAACCAGGTGTGCACCGGCCACATCGGGGCTTTGATGGCGAAGGCAATGAAAAATCCGAGGAACAGCAAGCGCTCGACCCAGGTGCTGAACTCAAGACCCGTGAGGTTCTCGATCAAGAAGCCGTCGGTTCCGCCGGGCCCCTGGAGGTAGACGGCGATGACGGCGACCAACATGATCAACCCGCCGAAGAGCGAGTAGAGCAGGAAGCTCGTCGCGGCCTTGGCTCGCGCCGGGCCGCCGAAGGAGCCGATGAGGAAGTAGACGGGAATGAGCATTGCTTCGAAAAAAACGTAGAACAGGAAGACGTCGGTGGCTGCGAAGACACCGATCATGAACGCTTCGAGGATCAGCATCAGGGCGAAGTAGCCCTGCTGGCGACGGCCCTGGGAGACCGGTACGTCGTCCCAGGCGGCAAGCAGGCAGATCGGGACTAACACCACACCGAGCAAAATCATGGTAAGCGAAATGCCGTCGATGCCTAGCGCATAACTCACGCCAAATTGCGGAATCCACGAGTGCGTCTCGGTCAGCTGGAACTGGCTGTCGCCACCACCACTCACGTTGAACTGGAGCGCAGCGAGGACGCCGAGGACAAGCGTCAGGAGTGAAACGACGAAGGCGAATTCGCGCACGCGGGCAAAACCCGAGGGAAGCATCGCGACGACAGCGCCACCGATAGCCGGCACCAAGAGGAGGGTGGTCAACCAGGGAAAGTCGTTCATGACTGCATCACCAGCACGGCGAGGATGATCGCAACGATGCCGATCATCATGGTCATAGCGTAGGAACGAACGAAGCCGGTCTGCGTGCGACGCAGGGCAGCCGATAGCGCGCCCACCGCCCCTGTTGTCTTGGCCACCATGCCGCCTTCGACCACGTCACGATCCGTCGCGGTCGCAATGTCGACCAACCCTTGACCTGGGGACCGCAGGAAGACCTCGTTGAAGTCGTCCTGGAACAGATCGCGGCGAGCGGCCTGAGTCAGCAACGTCCCCTCTGGAGCAGTCTGTGGCACGTCGTCCTTCCAATACATCGTGTAGGCCAGCAGGGCACCCGCAGCCACGAGCGTCAGGGTCAGCACGATGATGAGCCAAATTGCGAGCACCGGCTCCCCGTGCTCCTCGTGCCCGAAGACCGGCTCCAGCCACCCCTCCAGAAGCCCAGTGGGGCCGAGCGCAGCGCCAAGTCCAATCGAGCCGAACGCCAAGATCATCATCGGCACGGTCATCACCAAGGGCGATTCGTGCGGGTGCTGGTCGTCCTCCCAGCGAGCCTTGCCCTGGAAGGTCATGAAGAAAAGCCTGGACATGTAGAAAGCGGTGATTCCGGCGCCGATCAGCGCAGTAAGGCCGAAGACCCAGGGCTGCCACCCTTCACCGACGAAGGCAGCCTCAATGATCTTGTCCTTGGACCAGAACCCGGCAAACGGAGGCACACCCAGGATCGCCAGCCAGCCCATCATGAAGGTAAGCCACGTGATCTTCATGACGCTGTTCACCCCACCGAAGCGGCGCATGTTGACCCGGTTGTTCATGCCGTGCATGACCGAGCCGGCACCGAGGAACATCCCAGCCTTGAAGAAGCCGTGCGTGACCAGGTGGAAGATCGCAAACACGTAGCCAATCGGCCCCAACCCGACGGCCAGCATCATGTAACCGATCTGGCTCATCGTGGAGGCGGCGAGGGCCTTCTTGATGTCGTCCTTCGCGCAACCGACGATCGCGCCGTACATCAACGTGATGGCTCCGACCGAGGCGACGGCGAGGCGGGCATCCGGGGTGAGGTCGTAGATCGCTTGGCTGCGAGCGACGAGATACACACCGGCGGTCACCATCGTCGCGGCGTGGATCAGCGCCGACACCGGCGTGGGGCCTGCCATGGCATCGCCCAACCAGGACTGCAGCGGGAACTGAGCCGACTTGCCGCAGGCACCGAGCAAGAGCAGCAAGCCGACGGCGAGCAGCGTGCCCTGGCTCATGGACGCGGCTTCCCCGTGGACGGTTGCGAAGTCCAGCGCGCCCAAACTGGAGAAGAGCACGGCCATCGCAGTGATCAAACCGACGTCACCGATGCGGTTGACCACGAACGCCTTGTTAGCGGCCGTGGCGAACTCGGGGTTCCAGTTCCAGAATCCGATGAGCAGGTAGGACGCGAGGCCCACGCCTTCCCAGCCGACAAAAAGCAAAAGGTAGGAGTCGGCGAGCACCAGGATCAGCATGGCGGCGACGAAAAGGTTGAGGTAGGCGAAGAAACGACGCTTATCAGGGTCGTGCTCCATATAGCCAAGCGAGTAGACGTGAATCAGAGACCCGACGAAGGTGATGAGCATGACGAAGGTCAGCGACAATGGGTCGAGGAGGAGCCCGACGTTGACGCTCAGGCTTCCGGCCGCCACCCACTCCCACATCTGCAGCGAGAGCGCACGCTCTTCGCTCGGCATACCGGCGAGTTGGGCGACGATGCCCACACCCACGCCGAAACTGGCCCACGAAAGACCCATAGCCAACGACGGGCCCCAAGAGTTGGTGGCTTTGCCGCCGAGCAGCAAGACCACCGCCCCGAGCAGCGGCAGCGCAATCATCAACCACCCGAGTGCGGCGAAACCGCCAGCTTCAGTGGCGCGGACGGCGCTGGGATCGGCCAGCACAAAGCCGACGGTATGGGTAAGCACAGACACTCAGCCCGCTCCTTACAACTTCAAAAGGTTGGCGTCGTCCACGGATGCGGAGCGACGGGCACGATAGATGGACATGATGATGGCCAAGCCGACGACCACTTCAGCGGCCGCCACGACCATCACGAAGAGGGCATAGACCTGCCCATCCAGCGTCCCGTGCATTCGGGAGAACGTCACTAACGACAAGTTGCAGGCATTCAGCATGAGCTCCACGCCCATGAACACGACGATGGTGTTGCGACGAGTCAGCACCACGAGGGCACCGATCGTGAACAGGATCGTGGCAAGGTAGATGTAGGCAGCAAGGGTCATCGCGCATCATCCCCATCGCTGCCGTTGCGATGAGTGCCGTCGGAGTCACTCGGCTCTTGCTTCATCAGCGTCACCTCGTCGTGATCCCCATCCGAGATGGCTTCGTATGCCGCATCCGTAGTAGCCGCGAAGCTCGTCACCGAAGCGACCTGACCTCGAGCGACGAGAACACGAGGCACGGATTCTTCGGTGGGCGTGCCATCGGGCAGGAGAGCCGGAGTGTCGGCGGCGTTGTGCCGGGCGTACACGCCGGGATTCGGACGGCCGGAGAGCCACTTTTGCGAGGCAACTGTCTGATCCGAGCGGTTGCGCTGCGAAATGCGCGGCGTAAGACGCTCGTGGTGAGCCAACACCATGGCCCCCATCACCGAGATGACCAGCAGAGCGCCAAGGACCTCGAAGCCAAACACCTGCCGGGTGAAGATCTCGCGGGCTAGGCCGGTCACCGTGCCTTCTTCCTGCACGGCAGC
>JBBQNO010000044.1:0-17744 GCA_038330045.1 Actinomycetales bacterium
TCTAGCGTCTGACGTACCCGGATGAGGCGCCCTCGACGAGGGGTCAACATGCGACACGGTGGTCGAAGGTAGGCGCGCTCACCCCATAGCGAAGGAGCAGGACATGCCCAAGCACAGCAACGTGACCCAGATGCACGGCGATAAGAGCAAGGCGCTCGAGTCGGTACTGGCTCAGATTGAGAAGCAGCACGGTAAGGGCTCGGTGATGCGCCTCGGCGATGACGTCCGTCCGCCCATCGCGGTCATCCCCACCGGTTCCATCGCACTTGATGTCGCCTTGGGGATTGGCGGATTGCCCCGCGGCCGCGTGGTTGAGATCTACGGCCCGGAGAGCAGCGGTAAGACGACGGTTGCGTTGCACGCCGTGGCCAACGCTCAGAAGGCAGGTGGGATCGCGGCGTTCATCGATGCCGAGCATGCCCTGGACCCTGAATACGCGAAGAAGTTGGGCGTCGACACGGACGCTTTGCTCGTCAGCCAGCCGGACACGGGTGAGCAGGCGCTGGAGATTATGGACATGCTGATCCGTTCGGGCGCGCTGGACATCGTGGTCATCGACTCCGTAGCTGCACTGGTGCCGCGCGCTGAAATCGAGGGGGAGATGGGGGATAGCCATGTCGGTCTGCAGGCTCGCTTGATGTCGCAGGCTCTGCGCAAGATCACCGGCACGCTGAGTAACACCAACACCACGGCAATCTTCATCAACCAGCTTCGCGAGAAGATCGGGGTCATGTTCGGTTCGCCGGAGACGACCACTGGTGGAAAGGCGCTGAAGTTCTACGCCTCTATCCGCATCGACGTCCGCCGCATCGAAACCCTGAAGGATGGCACGGACGCCGTCGGTAACCGCACCCGCGCCAAGATCGTCAAGAACAAGGTGTCGCCACCGTTCAAGCAGGCGGAGTTCGACATTCTTTACGGTCACGGCATCTCCCGAGAAGGCGGCTTGATCGACATGGGCGTGGAGCACGGTTTCGTGCGCAAATCTGGTGCTTGGTACACCTGTGAGGGCGAGCAACTCGGCCAGGGTAAGGAGAACGCGCGCACCTTCTTGATCGACAACCCGGACATGGCCGACGACATCGAGAAGAAGATCAAGGCCAAACTCGGTGTCGGCCCGCGCGCCGACGTGGATGTGCCAGAAGGTGTGGACCCCGAGACCGGTGAAGTCTCGGTCAACTTCTGATCGTCCGCATCGACAATGTCGACGCGATGATTCTTGATCGGCGGTAGATCCATGGAATCCACTCAGCCAGACCCAGCGCGGCTAGCGGCTGCTCGTGACGCGCTGGCCGCGGCAATTGCTACGGCCAGCGCATCCGCGCCCTCCCTGTCCAAAGACTCGTCCAACGGCGACGTCGCTGAGGTGTTCGTCGGTAAGCCCTCACACCATTCCGGTGGGGTAGGCAGCTCTACTCTCGGAGGGGCCGATGACCCTGAGGGGCTTGGGCGGGCGCGCCACGTTGCTCTTCGCCAATTGGCGATGGGTCCGCGGACACGCCACCAGCTCACCGACAAGATGCTGGCCAAAGGGTGCACGCCCGAGGTGATCGAGCAGGAGCTCAACCGGATGGCGGACGTGGGTTTGGTTGACGACCAGGCCTACGCGCACATGCTGGTTCGCACGAAGCGGGAGGGCTCAGGCATGGCCGTCCGAGGTCTGCGGCATGAGCTCCGGAGAAAGGGCGTCCCCGAAGAGATGGCCGAGGCTGCGGTCGAAGGTGTAGAGCCGGAGCAAGAGCGGGAGCAAGCCGAGGCTCTCGTAGCGGCTCGACTGCCCCGCCTCTATGGCTTGGAGCGCGACGTGCAGATGCGACGCCTAGGCGGCTTCCTAGCCCGCAAGGGGTACCCGGCAGGTCTGTCCTTCGCGGTGATCAAAGACGCTTTAGATCAAGTGCCGGAGCACCAACGGGACTAAATCGGTTGGTTGCCTTCGATCTCTGCGTCGCTATCGAGAGACTCCGTACTATCGAGTGGTTCCACGCTGTCGAATGTTGCTGAAGAATCATCAAGCGGCTTCGAGGGGTCACCCACGAAGTCCCGGTCTGCCGGGATGGCGTCCGGGTCGTCGCCCCCCGTCATGGGCTCCGGGTCCAGGCCGCTCTCGTTGTCCGGAGCACCGTAGGCGGTCCCGTCCTCGGGGACTTCCTGGCGGATGCGCTGCTCAATTGTCTCCTCTTCCGCTTCCTCGTCCGCGGTGGTGCCGAAGGCCAGCGAGCCGTGCAGCTTGTCGGCCGTCTCATAGCCGACCTCGACGGGGTCTCCGCCAGGGATCAGCGTGTCTTCGGGCTGCAGTTGATCGTCGGTGTCAATGCTGTAGGTGCTCAAGCCGTCACTGATGGTTTCGTTGTCGGGCTGGTCGCTCATGGGTGATGACTCCTTGCGTTGCAGTGTTGATTCGACTATCGGCCCACACTCAAGACAGATAGCGTGCGATGGTGCTTGGTCGGAACCTCCGTTGACCGCCGTGATGCTGGCTGTGGTGATCGCGGTGGCGTTCCTTGTGGGCGCAGGATTGCAGCGTATCGCCGGTCTGGGAATGGGGCTCGTGGTGGCCCCCGTCCTGACGCTGGTTTTAGGCCCGGCCGTAGGGGTAAGTCTGAGTAACGCTGGCGCAATCGTGACGGCGACGTTCGTTCTTGCGTCGCTGCGCCACGACGTTGACTGGCGAGCCTTCGCCCGGCTCGCGCCGCTACTCGTGCTCGGGTCCGTCAGCGGCGCGTACGTCGTGCTCAGGGTGAGCGCCGCTTGGCTCGAGGTGATAATTGGGGTGCTGATCTTGCTGGCGCTGGTCTCGACCCTCATGGCCAGTGACCGACTCCACGTACGCGGGCGTTTACCTGCCATGGCGGCGGGAACTGCGGGTGGATTTATGAACGCGACGGCAGGGGTGGGAGGTCCAGCTATGACGATCTATGCGGTGGCGACGCGGTGGAACCAGACGTCGTTTGCGGCCACGCTGCAGCCCGTGTTCCTGCTGACCAACTCCACCGCCTTGTTGGCCAAAGGGCTCGTCGGGGCCGTGCCCACCGATACCGGGTTGGCGTGGTGGATGTGGATGGTTGCTCTAGCGGCGATCGCTAGCGGGGTGGTGCTCGGTGGGTACGCCAGCCGATGGGTCCCGACGGGCGCTGCCCGCAAGGCAGCGATCACGATCGCCGCTGTTGGAGGACTTGTGACGCTATGGCGTGGTCTGAGCGGTGTGTGATGGCACGCCAGCGCCCGTAGTCTGGTCCAACAATGACTACGCACGCCAGCGCCCCGATCGCCGCCCTACCCAAGACGTACGACGTCCGCACCCACGGGTGTCAGATGAACGTCCACGACTCCGAGCGTCTCTCGGGGCTGCTTGAGACGGCGGGCTACATCGACCTGCAGGGCTTACCGGCGGGGGCTCGGCCAGAGGTTGCCGACGTGGTCGTCTTCAACACATGCGCCGTGCGCGAGAACGCCGCCAACAAGCTCTACGGCAACCTCGGGATGCTGCGCCCGGCCAAGATCGCGAACCCCGATATGCAAATCGCGGTCGGTGGGTGTTTGGCTCAGAAGGACCGGTCCACCATCGTCGAGCGTGCCCCGTGGGTTGACGTCGTCTTCGGCACCCACAACATCGGCTCGCTGCCGGCTCTGCTGGACCGGGCGCGGCACAACAAAGAGGCCGAAGTGGAGATCCTTGAGGCGCTCGACGTTTTCCCGTCGACCCTGCCCACCCGACGTGATTCGGCATACAGCGGATGGGTTTCTATCTCCGTGGGGTGTAACAACACCTGCACGTTCTGCATCGTGCCGGCCTTGCGCGGCAAAGAGCGTGACCGTCGTCCGGGCGAGATCCTGGCCGAAATCGAAGCCCTCGTGGCCCAAGGTGTCATCGAGATCACCTTGCTGGGGCAAAACGTGAACACCTACGGGGTCGAGTTCGGTGACCGCGGTGCGTTCGCCAAGTTGCTGCGCTCCTGCGGTGAGATTGAAGGCCTGGAACGCGTGCGTTTCACCAGCCCGCATCCTGCCGCCTTCACCGACGATGTCATTACCGCGATGGCCGAGACGCTGAACGTCATGCCGAGCTTGCACATGCCCTTGCAGTCGGGCTCGGACAAGGTGCTCAAGGACATGCGCCGCTCCTATCGCAGCAGTAAATTCCTCGGAATCTTGGACCGCGTTCGCGAGCAGATCCCAGACGCCGCGATCACCACTGACATCATCGTGGGCTTCCCAGGGGAGACCGAGGAGGACTTCCAGGGCACGCTGGACGTGGTCCGCGCCAGTCGCTTCTCCAGTGCGTTCACCTTCCAATATTCGATCCGCCCCGGCACTCCGGCCGCCGAATTCGACGATCAGATCCCGAAGGCGGTCGTCCAGGAGCGCTTCGACCGGCTGATCGCCGTGCAAGAAGAGGTCTCCTGGGGCGAAAACAAGGCGCTGCTGGGCCGCGAAGTCGAGGTGTTGGTCTCTCCCGCTGAGGGTCGCAAAGACGCAGCCACTGCCCGCAGGTCAGGTCGCGCCCGCGACAACAGGTTGGTCCACTTCGCCGTACCAGACGGCGGCGACGAGCCGCGACCCGGCGACTTGGTCACCGTGGCGATCACGTATGCCGCCCCACACCACCTGGTGGCCGACTCTGGCGTCCAGGGTGGTGCCTACTCGGTGCGTCGGACCGCTGGCGGAGATGCGTGGGACACGCTAGCGTCGCAGGGTTCGGCTGGGGGCTCCGTCAAGCCAGCAGTGACGTTGGGTATGCCGTCGCTGGGTAAACCTGAGACGGCTCGGCCGAGCGCCGGAGTGTGCTGCGACGCAATGTAGGAGGGGTAGCTCGAGGGGAGTAGGCGGGCAGGGTCGATACTGAAGAGATGGGAATGATCCTCAGCCGGCGCCTTGTCCTTCGGTACGGCATGGGCGGTATGGCCCTCGGGGCAGTCACCGTCGCGGCGGGGTGCTCCGACGACGGTTCCACCGGAGGCTCTGGGTCATCGCAGTCTGATGGGGCCGCGAGTTCGGCTCCGATGGCTGACGATGCAACCGCAACCTCGGGCAGTCCCTCGGACACCTGGGCGCGTGCCAATCTCGGCTTCGTGTCGGCATACGTGCTCGCTCGCGAGGGGCAAGCAGCGGTGGTCGATACAGGAGTCGAAGGCTCTGAAGGTGAGATCGAAGCGGTGCTTGCGTCTTTGGGTCTCCGCTGGGGCGACGTTGGCGATGTCGTCTTGACTCACTCGCACCCCGACCACATTGGATCAGCGGCCGCGATCGCCCAAGTTGCGCCCGAGGCGATGTTCCACGCAGGCGAGGCGGATGTGCCAGCCATCGATATCGGTCGTAGCGTGGCTGGTCTCGTTGACGGTGATTCGGTCTTCGATTTGCGTATCCTGCACACGCCAGGTCACACGCCCGGGCACGTGTGCGTGCTCGACAAGGCCAACTCGATTCTTGTGACTGGGGATGCCCTCACCGGAGACGGCGGGAAGGTGGGGCTGCCCAATCCCGAGTTCACGCCTGATTACGAAGAGGCTCTTCGTACGGTCAAGTATCTAGGGACATTTGAGTTCGCCAAGGCCTATTTCGGCCATGGTGAGCCGGTCACCAGCGGGGCCTCTGAGGAGACGCGCGCCTTGGGTGAGCAGAGCTAACAACCTTCAAACCGGCTGCGACGTACGGTGAACACGACGACGACACTACGCATCGATACCGGCCCGGTGGCGTGGTCGCAGATCTTCAGGCTCTTGCTCGGGCCCTCAACGCGGATCAGCGCTTGGGTGGCCGCGGGAAGAAGTAGCCCGTCCGCTGCATGTATTCCTGGAAGGCTGGCCGCTCCTTCATGGACTCCTCGAGCAGTTTGGCCCCGGAGACGTTGCGCAGGAAGTGCGTCATGGCTATGGGGGATAGGACCGTCCACACCAGCCCCCAGGTGTCCGCAGACAGGGCGATGACGAACACGCCCCACCACACGCACGCATCCCCGAAATAGTTGGGGTGGCGGGTCCAAGCCCACAAGCCCTGATCCATCACCTTGCCTCGGTTGTCGGGGTCGGTCTTGAAAGTTTTGAGTTGGGCGTCACCGAGAGATTCGAAGGTCAGCCCGATGCCCCAGATCACTATTCCCAGCGCAAGCACGAGGTAGAAGGCGCCCCCCGTGGGGCCCGCTGCCGCCGAAGCCTGCAGCGGCAACGAAATGAGCCATTGCAGCGCCCCCTGCAGTCCGAAGACCTTCAGCGACGCAGCCAGCGGGGACATGCCCTTAGTCAGTTTCTCGTAGCGCGGGTCCTCGCCCTTGTCTTTGGATCGGCTGTAGATGTGCCACAGCAACCGCAAACCCCATACGCACACCAGGGCGGCGAGCAGCAACCGACGCGTCAGGTCGCCGGTCCCCACCGCGAGCGCCAAGACCCCCACGACCGCAAATCCTGCGCCCCACACCACATCGACCACGGCCCATTTTTCGACCTGCCGAGACCACACCCACGTCAGAATCTGCAGTAGTGCAATCCCTAGGAGGCTGCATACCGTGACGAGTGCAAAGTTCGACCAGTCCACTACAGGCCCTTCTCGGAGCGCTTGCCGCCGGACCACGTGGTGGGGCGCTCGTGTGGCAGGCCACTATCCCCGCTGACCAGTGGGCGCACCATCAGTATCTGGTCAACGCCCATGCGTCCTTGCTCGAAGGTCAGCGCACTGCCCGCAAGATAGAGCTCCCACACCCGGCATACCTCCTCGCTCACCATGGCCACTAACTGCTCGCGCTTGGCGTAGAACCGCTTCTCCCACGCCCGGATGGTCCACACATAGTGCTCGCGCATCGCATGCACATCCCGCACTTCTAAGCCGCCTCGCTCAAGCAGAGCAACGGTCTGCCCGAGGGGGCGCATGCTCATATCGGGGGCGATGAAGGACTCGATGAACGGGCCGCCGCCGGGGTTTTTGCCGGGCCGGGACATAGCCTGGATCAGCACGCGGGCACCTGGCGCGGCCAAGCGGTGCAACGTCTTGGCGTACGTCGGGTAGTTGATATCCCCGACGTGTTCGCCCATCTCGATGGAGACCACGGCGTCAAAGGGTGGGTCGCTGACTTCGCGGTAGTCCTGCAGGCGCACGTCGACGAGGTCGGCGACTCCTTGCTCGATGGCCCGTGCCTGCACGAAGGCCTGCTGCTCTTGGGCGATGGTGACGGCCACGACCTTGGCGCCATACTCGCGGGCGGCGTGCAGGGTCAGTGACCCCCAGCCGCACCCGATGTCGACGATTCGCATTCCCTCGCGTTGATCGAGTCCCACCTTGCGGCAGATCAGGTCGAGCTTGTCCCGTTGTCCATCCTCCAGCGTGTATGCCGCGCTCTCCTGCCCAGCGAAAAGGTCGACCTCGGGGTCGGTGACGTAGGCCGTGGAATATGTCATCTGCTCATCAAGGATCGCCTCGTAGAACTCGTTAGACAGGTCGTAGTGGAAGCTGATCGCCGAGGAGTCGCGGCGCAATGAATGCAGCCGGCCGCCCAGCTGTGCTTGCGTCTGGGGAGGGTTCAATGGCCGGCCGACGACACCCAGATCCCGGGCCGCCTTCACGCCGCGAGCCAGCACGACGGGGGAGGGACGCAACGATCGCACGCCGCGCTGGGCCAAGGTGGCGCGCACGGTGCGCAGCGCATCACCAATGGCACCGTCAATATCCAACTCGCCGGTGACGTAGGCCTGAGCCGCTCCCAACTCGCTTGGATGCCACAGCAATCTGCGCAGCGCGTCGGCGGAGTTCAGCCGGACGACCGGCGCGTCGGGAGGGCCAGCGCTGCTGCCGTCCCAGGCGATCAAGCGCACCGGCAAGGAACCGCCTGTGAGTGGGCTGATCGCACGGGCAAGAGTAGAGGCAACAGTCACGCTGCCTAGAGTATTGGCTTGCCATGGTCATCAACTGGATGGGGTGACGTGGATCACGTCTGGGCTCGTTTGATGGCGCTATGGTTCACGTTGTGAACTCAACCCCAGCGCCGGGATCACAGCCGTCGCTGCGCGCTGCCAATAGACAAAGGGTCATGGACACCCTGAGTAAAGAAGGCTCGCTGACACAGACGGAGATCGCGGGGATGACGGGTCTCTCTGCGGCGTCGATCTCGACTATGGTGCGTGAGCTCAGCGATGACGGGTCCGTGCTGTTGGGACCCAGCATCCGCAACGGTCGCCGCGCGACGTTGGTCTCCCTTCCTGGTCGCGAGGGCGTGTTGGCTGCGGTCGTGATCGGTGAGCGTGACGTCCGAGTGGCCTTGGCGGATACCGCAGGCCAGATTCGAGAGCGCATCCGGATGCCACTGCCCGCGTTACACGAACCAGACGAAACGCTGACACGGGTGGCTCACCTAGTGGCAGATCTGCACGGCAAGGTTGATCGACCGCGTTCGGACCTGCGAGGTGTCGGGGTGGGTCTGCAGGCACCGGTGGACACGGTCAGCGGCCAGGTCGGCTCGGACTCGCTCCTTCCCCGCTGGAGCGGGATCGCGCTGATGGACGTGCTGCAAGAGCATCTGTCAGCACCGGTCTATCTCGATAACAGCGCAAACATGGCTGCGCTAGGCGAGCTTCGCGACGGTGTGCTGCAAGGCGTGAGCAACGGATGCTTCGTTAGTGTTGGGCACGGAGTCAGTGCTGGCTTGATTCTGGCCGGCGATCTATATCGCGGCTCCAGCGGCACCGCAGGTGAGATTGGTCACCTCACGCTGGATGAGCAGGGCGCCATTTGCGTATGCGGCAATCGCGGTTGTGTGGACACGCTCGTGGGTGCGCGCGCTATCACGGATGCGGTGCGGGTTAGTCACGGAGAGTTGCGCTACCGAGACGTGCTTACCCTCGCAGCCCAAGGGGACCTCGGCTGCCGACGAGTGCTGGCCGACGCCGGTCAGCACCTCGGTGTGGCGGTGGCGGGGCTGATCAACTTGTTCAATCCGGAGGTCGTCGTCCTGGGCGGCGAGTTGGCCCAAGCCCGGCAGTGGGTCATCGGCCCGATGCAGGCGGCTATTGAACGCCATGCTCTTCCCAGCGCTGCGGCCACTGTGCGTCTGGCGGCGACGACGGTGGGCCCCGATGCCGACCTGCGCGGCTGTCTTGTGGCTGCCGAGCGCGAGGCCCCCGAATCTCTTGAGTTCAAGTCTTGACTTCATGACGCGGACTGTGGCTCACTTGGCTTCACGGCGTGTCAACGACGACAGCCCCTGGGACTAAGGAATCACCGATGAAGGTTCACAAACGTGGACGCGCCACCGTGTTGGCGCTCACTGGTCTGCTCATCACCACACTCGCGGCCTGCGGGTCGGATGAGACGGCAAGCACCGATACTTCTGACAGCAGCGGCGGCGCAGCGGAGGGCGGAGATGCCTTCACGATCGGGCTTCTGCTCCCGGAGTCCAAGACCGCGCGGTACGAAGCGTTCGACCGGCCGTTGTTCGAGGCCGCTATCAAGAAGGATTGCCCAGACTGCACGGTCATCTACTCCAACGCGGACCAGGATGCGGTCAAGCAGCAGGAGCAGGCCGAGGCAGCCATTTCCCAGGGTGTCGACGTGATGGTGCTCGATGTGGTTGATGCCACGGCTGGTGAGGGCGTGGTCAGCAACGCTAAAGGTCAGGGCGTGCCTGTGGTGGCCTATGACCGCTTGGTCAAGGGCGCGGACTATTACATCTCGTTCGACAACGCCAAGGTCGGTCAATTGCAGGCGGAAACTCTCGTGGGGATCATGGGCGACAACGGCAAGGACTCTGGGGACGTCATCATGGTTAACGGATCTCCGACTGACGGCAACGCGGCCCTGTTCAAAGAGGGCGCTCACTCCGTGCTCGACGATTCGGCATACAACGTAGTCGCAGAGTTCGACACCCCGGACTGGAGCCCGGATAAGGCCCAGCAGTGGGTTGAGGGCCAGCTCAGTGCGCTGGATATGTCTAAGGTCGTGGGGGTGTATGCCGCGAACGACGGCACGGCCGGCGGCGCGATTACCGCAATGAAGGGTGGCGGGATCGACCCGCTGCCCCCCGTCACCGGACAGGATGCCGAGCTTGCGGGCATCCAGCGGATCGTGGCTGGCGACCAGGCGATGACCGTCTATAAGGCGATCGTTCCTGAGGCCGAAGACGCCGCCAAGGCGGCACTCGCTTTGGCTCGTGGAGAGCAGCCGGAATCCTCGAGCGAGTTGGAAGGGGTTCCGACGACGCTGCTGGACCCAGTCGCGGTGACGGCCGACAACATTGCTGACACCGTGGTAGCGGACGAGTTCTACACCGTTGACGAGATCTGCACGGCAGAGTATGCCGATGCGTGCGCGGAGCTTGGCCTGAAATGAGTTCTTCCACCACCCACCCCGGCCCGGGCGCCACCGTCTTATCGCTAGAAGGTGTGTCCAAGCGCTTCGGTGCCGTGCAGGCGCTGAGCGACATCACCCTCGACGTCCGAGCCGGGGAGGTGGTGGCCCTCGTCGGCGACAACGGAGCTGGTAAATCCACCCTGATCAAAGCCATTGCCGGCGTGCACACCCCCGACTCTGGGACATTGGAGATCGGCGGCAAGCGGGCCCGAGTCAGGGGCCCGGCCGAGGCACAGAAGCTCGGTGTGGCCACGGTCTTTCAGGACCTCGCGCTGTGCGACAACCTCGATGTCGTCGGCAACTTGTTCCTGGGCCGCGAGATCGTCAAGCGCGGGCAAATTGACGAGACCGAGATGGAACGGCAGTCCTGGAAACTGCTCAAGGAACTTTCGGCGCGCATCCCGTCGGTGCGGATCCCAGTGGCCAGCCTCTCCGGTGGTCAACGACAAACTGTCGCCATCGCTCGGTCCCTGCTTGGTGACCCGCAGTTGGTGATGCTCGACGAACCTACGGCTGCCCTAGGCGTGGCCCAAACCGCCGAGGTGCTCAACCTCGTCGAGCGACTCCGCGAGCGGGGCCTCGGTGTGTTGCTCATCAGCCACAACATGGCTGACGTGATGGCAGTCGCCGACCGCGTAGTGGTGCTGCGGTTGGGCCGCAATAACGGGACCTACACGGTGAGCCAAACCACCAGCCAAGAGGTCATTGCCGCCATCACCGGGGCCACCAACAACGCGGTCTCTGCGCGTGCCCACCGCCGCAGCCAGCAAGAGGAGTCGTCATGAGTGACCCCACCGCCTCGACCGAGGCGACCGCCCCAGATGACGTCGCGGCCGACCGGGCCGATGAACGGTTGATCGCCACTCAAGGCATTGGCGGTGCCGTCTCCTCCTTCGTCGATCGACTGCGCTCCGGAGAGATGGGATCGCTGCCCGTGGTGATCGGCCTAGTCATCATCTGGGCCGTCTTCCAGGCGCTCAATCCAGCCTTCCTGTCCAGCCGCAACCTGGTAAACCTAAGTCTGCAATCTGCGGCGATCGGCACCCTGGCGCTGGGTATCGTTCTCGTCCTT
Source organism: Actinomycetales bacterium (assembly GCA_038330045.1). Classification (GTDB taxonomy): domain Bacteria; phylum Actinomycetota; class Actinomycetes; order Actinomycetales; family Dermatophilaceae; genus Ornithinicoccus. Next base: position 11,402 of record JBBQNO010000044.1, read on the forward strand.
CTTCTCGGTGAGATTGACCTATCCATCGGCTCGGTCAGCGGTGTGTCCGCAGCAGTCGTGGCGGTCACGTTCGTCCAACAAGGCTGGTCACTGCCGTTGGCGATCCTGGCCTCGCTGGGGTGCGGGGTGGTCATCGGGCTGTTCTACGGATGGATTTTCACTCGGTGGGGGGTGCCGAGCTTTGTCATCACCCTGGCGGGGCTCTTGGGCTTCCTGGGCTTGCAATTGTGGGTGCTCGGCGATGCCGGATCGATCAACATTCCGTTCGAGTCGGGCTTGGTGAAGTTCGCGCAGCGGATGTTCCTGCCCGACTGGCTTTCCTACGTAGTGATCGTGGCGTGTGCCGCGGCATACGTGGGTGTCGGTTTGCTGGACTCGCGATCGAGGGTCGCCGCCGGGCTGACGCCGCGCTCGCACGTCTCACTGCTGGTTCGCACCGCGGTGCTCGCCGCGATTGCTGCCGTGGGTGCATTCGTGCTCAACCAGGACCGTGGTGTTTCGATCATGTTCTTGACGTTCATCGTCCTGGTTTTCCTCACCGACATTGCGATCCGCAAAACCCCCTGGGGTCGAGCGGTTATGGCGATCGGCGGCAACGTCGAGGCGGCCCGCCGGGCCGGGATCAACGTGCGTGCCGTCTACCTCAGCGTCTTCGCGGCGTGTTCGACCTTCGCGGCCGTGGGTGGCCTCTTCGCCGCGGCCCGGCTGGCGGCGGCCAATCAGTCCAGCGGCGGAGCCGACACCAATCTCAACGCCATCGCAGCGGCCGTCATCGGCGGGACCAGTCTGTTTGGGGGGCGTGGTTCGGCGTGGTCGGCCGTGCTCGGCATCTTGGTGATTCAGTCGATCAGTTCAGGTCTGAGCTTGCTGAGTCTGGATTCCTCGGTCCGATTCATGGTCACCGGCGCGGTGCTCCTGCTAGCCGTCACCGTGGACTCGTTGACGCGTCGCAGCAGGGCTTCGCACGGGCGCGGCTAAAACCTCAAGGACCGCGACGTGCCGTGGCTCCCAGGCTTAGCGACTCTCAGACAGGTCGGTCCGTTCGCCCGCAGAGACCGGCGACACGCCGAGCACGAGCGGCCCTAGGTTCCACGTGAACCTGGGGCCGATTTTGGCCAGCCTGGCGGCGGAATCGGGCGAGGTTGGAGACCGAGATATCGTGCTGCTCGTGACCAACCCGACTCCGAGTGAGCCCACTCAGCGCCAGCAGCAAGCGAGCAAGCTGGCGAGCGGACTGGTGGGCATCGAAGCCGTTGTTGTATCGGGTTTCGCGGCGTTCTACGGGGTGGAGTTGTTCTTGGGGCAAGGCAGCGATCCCACGGTGGTGGTGATGTCGATCGTCACCCTGCTCATCTTCGTTGTCGGCCTGTCCTACGTGTCAGCAGGCCTGTGGAAACGTCATCCCCGATCGCAAGCCCCGGCCATGGCCTTCAACGGTTTGATGATCCCGCTCGGCATCGCGCTGTTCCAGTTCGCGCCTGCGAGTGTGGCGACGGCCGTCGTGATGGGCGGCATCGCAGTGATTCTCTCGTGTTTCGCTATGGGCCAACTGGATTGACGGGCTCTGAGTATCTGTTATCCACAGAAGACCCGTCGCACCTTTTCCAAATCTTTGCGATTCCGTTAAGTTACGGGCTGAAGCTGTTGCCCCGGCATACCTGATTGACGTGCCTAGCGCCTCGTGACGGGCGCTGACCGACCGTGAGATGAGCTGACTCCTCAATGTCCGCTGCGACCCTGGCGTCCCTCGAAGAGGATGTCCGTGAGCTCATTCGTCGTCGACGCCTCGATCCTGTGCGCGATGAGGTGGCCGTGCGTGCCGTGATCGGCGAGGCCGTCGCCGAGTATGACGAGAGGGCTCTCATCGGAGGGCTTCCGGCCATCAACGACACCACTGAGATGCGGCGCCTGCTCTTGGACTCCGTCGCTGGTTTCGGGCCACTCCAGCCGTACTTGGATGACCCCACCATCGAAGAAATTTGGGTGAATGAGCCATCGCGGGTGTTTGTGGCGCGTCATGGTCGATCTGAACTGACGCCAACTTTCCTCACCGAGCAGCAAGTTCAAGACCTCGTGGAGCGCATGCTTCGCACCTCTGGGCGTCGGGTGGACCTCAGCTCTCCTTTCGTCGATGCCTCGTTGCCCGACGGGTCCCGTCTGCACGTCGCGATTCCCGACATAACGCGGCGTCACTGGGCCGTCAATATTCGCAAGTTTGTGGTGGCTGCTGACGACATGGATGACCTTGTCCGGTTGGGCACCGTGACCGCTGCGGCTGCGCGCTTCCTAGCGGCTGCGGTCGCTAGCGGGCTCAACGTCCTGGTGGCCGGGGGCACACAGGCTGGCAAAACAACCATGCTCAACTGCTTGGCAGCAGCTATCCCGCAACAAGAGCGCGTGGTGACGTGCGAAGAGGTCTTTGAGCTCAAAATTCCCCTGCGCGATGTGGCGGGCCTGCAGTGCCGCCAATCCAGCCTCGAGGGCACTGGTGAAATCCCCCTTCGCCGGCTGGTCAAAGAGGCGCTCCGCATGCGCCCGTCGCGCATCCTGGTGGGTGAGGTTCGAGAATCCGAGAGTTTGGACTTGCTGATTGCGTTGAACTCCGGATTGCCAGGAATGTGCACGATCCACGCCAACAGCGCACGCGAAGCCGTGACCAAGATGTGCACTCTTCCGTTGTTGGCTGGCCCCAACGTAAGTAGCAGTTTCGTCGTGCCCACGGTGGCAAGTTCGGTGGACATTGTGGTGCATGTTGCGCTGCAAGCCGACGGGCATCGTCGCGTTCAAGAAATAGTGGCCCTGCCCGGTCGTGCAGAGGGCGAAGTCATCGAGGTTGCGGACCTCTTCGTGAGGCGCCGCGGGGATTTGCTCCGCGGCCAGGGGTTCCCACCACACGAGGACCGTTTCGAGCGAGCTGGGTTCAATCTGAGCGAGCTTCTGGGCGTCGGCCAATGATCGGCATACTGCTCGGCCTCACCCTCGGGATTGGGGTGACCTGTGTGTGGTGGTCGTTCTGGCCGAAGCCTGAACGCGTGAAATCTGCGCGTATCCGTCCTTCCCTGATCCGCACCCTGACCGACGAGATCGCGGTGGCCGGGCTGCCAGGGCTGACCCCTCGGGTTCTTCTGGCGGGTGCATCCGCCCTCGGCTTCGTCGTGTTGATTCTGGTGTACGCGGTCACTACCGTCCCCGCGATCGCTGCGGCCTTCGCTGCCATGGCGGCCTACTTCCCGATCGCCTTCGTCAAGATGCGCGCTCGGGCCCGACGCGCTGCCCTTCGTGAGGTCTGGCCCGACGTCGTTGACCACGTTACGTCGGCGGTGCGGGCGGGGCTGGCGCTACCTGAGGCGCTGGTTCAGCTCGCCGACCGGGGTCCCGATGAGTTGCGGCCGTCTTTCGCTCTCTTCGCCGACGACTATCGGGCGACCGGGCGGTTCTCCGAGTCCCTCGACCTGCTCAAGGAACGACTTGCTGACCCGGTAGCTGATCGATTGGTGGAGGCCTTGCGGATCGCTCGCGAGGTAGGTGGCAGCGATCTAGGTCGGGTATTACGGGCGCTTTCACAGTTCTTGCGCGAAGACGCCCGCTCGCGCGCTGAGCTCGAGGCCCGTCAAAGCTGGACGGTCAACGCGGCGCGCCTCGCGATCGCTGCTCCGTGGGCGGTCCTAGCCATGATGGCCACGACGGACTCCGCGCTGTTGGCCTATCGAGCCCCCGTTGGGATCCTGATCCTGGCCGTGGGTGGAGCCATGTCCATCTTGGCCTACCGCGCCATGGTCCACCTTGGCCGACTGCCCGAGGAAGTGCGGGTGCTGCGATGAGCCCCTGGCTGTCCATGCCCGGCGCCTTCATTGGTGCCATGTTCGCGCTGGGAGTGCACCTCGTCCTTCGAGGCATGCCGATAGCTCGCGGTATCAATCTGAGTGCCCGCGTCGAGCCATATCTGGATCGGCCACCTCGGCGTTCCCGACTGCTTTACCAGGAGCACGCGGAAGTTCGGTTCGGTGAAGTGGTCCACCCGATCACTGTCTCGCTTGCGGCTCGGTTGGACAAACTTCTCGGTGGGACCGAGTCGGTGCGCAGCAGGCTGCTGCGCGCCAACGCTAACGAAGACGTCGAAGGTTTCCGCGTGCAGCAGGTGATCTGGGCCGTTTCTGCCGCGGTGGGGGTGGCCATGCTCGGGTCGCTGCTGTGGTGGGCCCGCGGGGTGTCGCTGCCGGTTCTAGCCATCGTCATCGCCTTGGCCGCCATGGGTGGCTCGATGGCCCGAGATGCGATGCTGACTCGATCTGCTGAGAACAGGGAAAAGCGGATCATGGCCGAATTCCCCGCTCTCGCCGAGTTGTTGGCCCTGTCGGTGACGGCAGGCGAGGGCACCACGCAGGCCCTGGAGCGAGTGAGCCGGTTGTCCAAGGGAGAGTTGTCGACCGAGCTCGACATTGCGCTGTCGAACGCTCGCACGGGGATGTCCCTGCCCACTGCCCTCCTAGGCATCAGTGAACGCACGGGTTTGGCCCCGTTGACGCGGTTTGTCGACGGCATTGTGGTCGCGATTGAGCGAGGCACACCGCTCGGGGAGGTGCTTCGCGCTCAGGCGCAAGATGCCCGCGAATCCGCGCGGCAGGCGCTGATCGAAGAAGGCGGAAAACGCGAAATCGCCATGATGGTGCCGGTCGTTTTTATGGTGCTGCCCGTGACTGTCGTCTTCGCTGCATACCCCGGCTTGTCACTGCTGCAGATGACCGTCTGAGGGCACATTTTTAGTAGAACCCAACCGATGAGGAGCAGATCATGAGCAATCTGGAACGAGCACAGCGTCGTTTGTTTTCGGCCGTGACGACCATGGAATCGCGGGTCTCAACGTGGGCGCAGGACCGCGAGCGCGGAGACGTGCCCGGGTGGGTCATGATCACCGTGATGACCGCGGGACTCGTCGTGGTGTTGACGCTGCTAGCCCGACCACTCTTGGGCGACCTGTTCAGCACCTCGGTAAACTCGGTCGTCAACCCGTGATCAGCAGGGGCGACGCCCCTGCTCCTCGGATGCAGAACGACGCGGGCTCAGCCGTGGCAGAGTTTGCGCTGGTCTCGGCACTGGTGTGCTTACTGTTCGCCTCGGTCCTGCAGTTGGGGTATGCGCTGCATGTGCACAACACCGCGACCGCTCACGCCATCGAAGGCGCTCGGGAGGGCGCACGCCTGGGTAATACGCCCGAGCAAGGAGTCGGCCGCACCCGCGAACTGCTCGAGACCACGCTGCCGGGAAACTACGGGACCTCCGTGTCGGCTCAGCGCATCACCGTTGGTGGGGTGGAGGTCATCGAAGTGACAGCGACCTTGCCGGTTCCGCTGTTGGGGCCGCTCGGTCCGCCGGGGGCGATGACCGTCACGGGCCAAGCCTTCGCGGAGGACCAATGATCGACTGGCGGTCCGAACGCGGGTCAATGTTGATCGAGGTCACCTTCTTGATGGTGATCTTGATGCTCCCGTTGTTCTATCTCGTCGGCACTGTTGGCCGGCTTCAAGCGGGTGCGTATGCAGCCTCAGGCGCGGCTCGTGAGGCGGGCCGCGCCTACGTGACAGCGGGCGAGGCCGAGACCGGTCCGGGTCGCGGAGTGACCGCAGCCAATGTGGTCTTCGGGGCGCACGGTTTCGACTCGGGCGAGGGAAGCATCGCGGTGTCCTGCGTGGCATCCCCCTGCTTAGCGCCCGGTGGGTCCATCGTGGTGACCTCCACGGTCAACGTGAAGTTGCCGCTGATTCCCACGTTCTTATCCGGGGTGCTGCCGACCTCGGTGACGATGACGTCGTCGCATACCGAGCCGGTCGACGAATTCAAAGAGGGGTGAAACGCCGTGGGCAGAGTCAAGAGCACTGAGGACGGGCAGATCAGCATTCTGCTGATCGGAATGATGTCGGTGTCGCTCCTGCTGATCCTTGGGGTCATCGGTGCCACTTCAATGCAACTGAGTCGCATCCAACTGCTGGACGCTGCCGACGCTGCGGCACTCGACGCGGCAGATTCTATCGCCGAAGCAACCGTCTATGAAGGCGGCGTGGGGGACGGGCTGCAACTCACGAGCGAGGGTGTCGTCGCCGCGGCAAGCAGGAACTTGGCTCAACGAGTGCGGCCGGGGCGGGTGGCCGCGTGGACGGTCGCAGGGGGCACCGGCACCCCCGATGGCCGCACGGCAGTGGTGGTCGTGCAAGGACAGGCGGCGATCCCGGTGATCAGCCAGGCGCTAGATGTCTTCGGCAGTTCGATCACCATCACCGTGCAGTCGAGCGCTCGATCAGATGTGAACTAGTTTCCGCATGGCTACGTCCACAGGGACCCGCGGCAG
>JBBQNO010000045.1:0-17625 GCA_038330045.1 Actinomycetales bacterium
GGGCACCAGGGTGGAGGTGACCTTACCGATGGACTTGATGCCACCGAGGATGACCAACCCGATGATCGTGGCCAAGACCAAGCCGAAGATGATCGCACCGGCCGAGTTAGCCAGGAAGCTGTCTTCTGCGCCACCAGTGACTGTAACCGCCTGCGAGTAGGTCTGATTGGCCTGGAACATGTTGCCACCAGCGACCCCGAAGAACAGGATGGAGACGGCGAAGATGCCGGTCAGCCCAGTCGCGACGAACTTCGGGAACTTGTTGAAGGCGACAGGGAGGTACTTGAAAGGCCCGCCGGAGACCGTGCCGTCCTCGTAGACGGTGCGGTATTTCACGCCCAAGGTGCACTCGGCGAACTTGGTGGCCATGCCGAAGAGGCCGGCCAGGACCATCCAGAAGGTGGCACCCGGACCACCGATCACCATGGCTGCGCCCACACCCGCGATGTTGCCGAGGCCAACGGTGCCAGACACAGCTGAGGTGAGGGCTTGGTAGTGCGGAATCTCGCCAGGGTCATCGGGTGAGGAGAACTTGCCCCGAATGACCTCCATTGCGGTCTTGAGGCCGCGGATCTGGATGAAGCCGAGGTAGAAGGTGATGATGAGGGCGGCTGCGAGCAGCCACATGACGATCCACGGCATCGGGAAAAAGCCTGGGGACCAGAAGACGACGGTGGCCATGAACTCGTTGAATGGCGCGAACACACTGTTGATGGCATTGTCGATGGTGGCGAAGAAGCCCGTGGGCTCGACTTCCGCCTGCATGGGGAGGATCGGGGTTTTAGTCAACATCCGGCAATGGGACCGCGTGATGGCCCTATGAGCAAGCGTTTACACGCATACGTGACCAAACTGTGATCTTGCTGAGGGAGCAATGAACATTGCTCGAACGTCGGTCAGGGTGGCGCAGAACCGCCGCTCCCACCCTGGCACAACGGATTTCCCCCGTGTATCTGGGACACTACTGGCCATGACCACTCCTGTCTCTTCGACGTCGTCGCTGCGCCCCATTTCACTTCCCGAGCGCCCCAGCGTTGAGGGTTTGGAGCAGAAGTGGTCGGCCACCTGGGATGCCGAGCAGACCTTCGCCTTTGATCGCGCAGCCGCCCTCGCCGCGCCGCGCGAGCAACTCTTCGCCATCGACACTCCCCCGCCGACGGCCAGCGGGTCACTGCACGTCGGTCACGTCTTCTCCTATACCCACACCGACTGCCTGGCCCGCTACAAGCGGATGACCGGCTCGATCGTGTTCTACCCGATGGGCTGGGACGACAACGGCCTGCCGACCGAGCGCCGGGTGCAGAACTACTACGGCGTCCGTGGCAGCACCGCGAAAGCCTACGAGCCCGACTTCGAGCCGCCGATGCGCGGCGCCGAGGACGGCGGGGCGGCCCCCAAGATGCGTGACCAACAAGAGATTTCACGGGCCAACTTCATCGAGCTCTGCAACGAGCTGACGGTCGTCGACGAGCTGAAGTTTGAAGACCTGTGGCGCAAACTCGGCCTCTCGGTCGACTGGTCGCTGACCTATCGCACCATCGACGAGCGGTCACGCGCTGTCTCCCAGCAAGCGTTCTTGGGCAATCTGGCCCGCGGCGAGGCCTACCAAAGCGAGGCCCCCGGGCTGTGGGATGTCACCTTCCAGACGGCCGTGGCCCAAGCCGAGCTCGAGGCCCGCGACTACCCCGGTGCCTACCACCGCGTCGCCTTCCGCTCCCCCACCGGTGAGCCGACATACATTGAGACGACGCGACCCGAACTGCTGCCCGCGGTGGTCGCTCTTATCGCCCACCCCGACGACGAGCGCTATCAGTCGTTGTTCGGCACCACCGTGACCTCGCCCCTCTTCGGCGTCGAGATCCCGGTCGTCGCGCACCGTCTTGCCGAGATGGACAAGGGCGCCGGTATAGCGATGTGTTGCACCTTCGGTGACCTCACCGACGTCATCTGGTGGCGCGAGCTCAACCTGCCGACCCGCTCTGTCGTTGGCCGCAATGGACGCATCATCGCTGACACCCCCGAGTGGATCCTCGGCACCGCAGGTGAGTCGTTATATATACGGTCACTCGCAGGCAAGACCACATTCAGTGCCCGCGAGGCCGTCGTAGCGGCGCTGCGCCAGTCGGGTGACCTCGATGGCGAGCCGAAAAAGACCCAACGCAAGGCCAACTTCTTCGAGAAGGGCGACAAGCCGCTCGAAATCGTGACCTCCCGCCAGTGGTACATCCGCAACGGGGGTCGCGACGAGCAACTGCAGCAGGGTCTGCTGGAGCGCGGAAACGTCCTGGAATTCCACCCTGCCTTCATGCGCACCCGCTATATGAACTGGGTTGGCGGCCTGAACGGTGACTGGTTGATCAGCCGTCAGCGCTTCTTCGGCGTCCCAATCCCGCTCTGGTATGCCGTGAGCGCAGCCGGCGAGATCGACTACGACCAGCGCTTGGTCCCGTCCCTGGACAGCCTGCCCGTCGACCCCAGTGGCCAAGTGCCGCAGGGCTACACCGAAAATCAGCGCAACCAGCCCGGCGGTTTCAGTGCCGACCCCGACATCATGGACACCTGGGCGACCTCGTCCTTGTCGCCGCAGATCGCCACCGGCTGGCCCGTCGGCGACCTAGCCGACGGCACCCTCGGCAACGACCGCGACCTCTTCGCAGCCACCTTTCCGATGGACCTGCGGCCCCAAGGCCAAGACATCATCCGCACCTGGCTCTTCTCCTCGGTGGTCCGCGCTCACCACGAGCACGACACGCTGCCCTGGGCGCATGCCGCGATCAGCGGGTGGATCCTGGACCCCGACCGCAAGAAGATGAGTAAGTCCAAAGGCAACGCACAGACCCCCGAGGGCATGCTTGACAACCACGGCTCCGACGGCGTGCGCTACTGGGCTGCCTCCGGTCGCCTCGGCACCGACGCCGCCTTTGACGAGGCCCAGATGAAGGTCGGGCGACGCCTAGCCATCAAGGCCCTGAACGCCAGCACCTTCGCGCTCAGCATGGGCGCCGACGCCGACGGGAAACTCCCAGACCCGGAGCCGCTGGACGTGCTCGTGGAGCGAATCACCGAGCCGTTAGACCGCGCGATGATCGCCGGTCTCTCGCAGGTCGTGGCCATCGCCACCTCGGCATACGAGGGTTTCGACCACACCAAAGCCCTGGAGGTCAGCGAGACCTCCTTCTGGACCTTCTGCGACAACTACTTGGAGTTGGTCAAAGAGCGGGCCTACGGCAACGCCGAGCGCATCACGCCCGAGCAGAGCGCATCAGCCGTCGCGGCTCTGCAGGTGGCGCTCGACGTCTACATGCGACTGCTGGCCCCCGTGTTGGTTTTTGCCTGCGAAGAGGTGTGGTCGTGGTGGCACAGCGATTCCGTGCACACTCAGCCCTGGCCAACCACCGCGGAGTTGGCCCCCGCCGCGACCGGTGCCGACCCGCGGATGTTGCAGGTCGTGGGGCGGGCGTTGGCCGGCATACGCAAAGCCAAGTCGGAAGCCAAAGTCAAGATGCGCACCCAGGTCAGCGCCGCGACCGTGCAGGCCCCCGAGGGTGACGTCGCCTTGATCTGTGCCGCCATCACCGACCTGTGCGGCGCAGGCAAAGTAACCGGCGAGATCGACATTGCGGTGGGCGACGAGTTCGAGGTGCGCGACGTGCACCTGATCAGCGAATAGTCTCAACACCATGATCGGGGGGCGGGCAGCCGGCGGCGGCCTCGCGGCCATTGCTATCGCGGTCTTTGTCGCTCTGATCATGGTGTGGGGCGCTAGCTCCGGGGACCCCGTGGTGCGCCCGCCCAACACGACGTTCGAGTTCCAGGACCCGCCGAGCAACCCGCCCCCGGCCCAACCCACTTTCGACATCGCGCCCCAGCAGCCCACCGACACCCCCGAGGCCTCAAGCTCCATCAACTGGGTGCTGATCGGGCAACTCCTCGCCCTGATGGTGCTCGCCTACCTCCTCTTTCGGTGGTTTCGCCGACAAACCGTCACCGTCGCGGACACGTTTGTCGAGCCGGTTGACGAGTTGGAGCAGTTGCTGGAAGCCACCGCGGTCGACACCGAGGCTCCGGCGTTCACCGGCGAGCCGCGAAACGCGGTGGTGGGCTGTTGGGTCGCGTTGGAGGACGGGCTCGCAGCCTCCGGGGTCGTGCCGGAGCGCAGCGAGACCTCGCTGGACCTGACGCTGCGCGTGTTGACCCGTTGGGAAGTCGACCCAGTGACGCTCGCCACTCTGGCCGAGCTTTACCGGGAGGCCCGCTTCTCCAGGCATCTCATCACCACGGCGCAACGCGATGCGGCCATCGCCGCCCTCAGCGAGATTCACGCTTCCCTTCGCCGGGCGGCTCTGCGCAACGCAGACCATAACGGTTCTGGCACGCATGAGGAGAGCTCGTGAGACACGCCTGGATCACTCGCACGGCGGTCGCAGTGATCTGCATTGGCCTGGGCGGGGCGCTCCTGTGGTTTGGCGGGTCCCTGCCGCGCGAACCAATCGTTGCCGCGGTGGTGGCCGTCCTCGTCGGCGGCGCACTGGCCGCCCTGTGGTGGTCCAGCATCGACTTGCCCCGACCCGCAGATGCCGCCTCGTGGTACGCGGTGCGCCGTGACGAGGCGGCGGTGCCACCCTCGCTGGACTACCGCCTGGTGCGGTTGCGCCGAGACCTTCGTGACGCGCTGGAGCGCAATGACCGCCGCGACGAAGTCCACCCCTTGATCCGCGAGCTCACCCGAGCACGGCTGATGCAACGGCATACGGTCGATTTGGACGCCCAGCCTGACGAGGCCGCGGCCTTGATGTCTGCCGCGCTGACGACATACCTGGCCTCGCCGCCGAAAGCCAACGAAAAGCGCAGCATGAAGCAGTTGTCCGACGCACTGACCGGGATAGAGGAACTATGACCGAGCCTGCACAGCACACCCGTGCCACCGTGAGCGTGGCCCAAGCCAGCGAGCATGCACAAACGGTGCTCGACCGGGTGGAGCTGGCGGTCGTCGGGAAGCGGGAGGCGCTGACGTTGGTGCTCACGGCCATCCTGGCCCGAGGGCACGTGTTGCTGGAGGACTATCCCGGCCTGGGCAAGACACTGGCCGCCCGCTCGTTTGCCCAGGCCCTCGGCTTGGACTTCACCCGGGCTCAGTTCACGCCAGACTTGCTGCCGGCCGACCTGACCGGCGCGTACGTGTACGACCAGAAGCGGTCTGAGTTCGACTTCCGGGCGGGCCCGTTGTTCACCGGGTTGCTGTTAGCCGACGAGATCAACCGCACGCCCCCCAAGACTCAGTCGGCGCTGCTTGAGGCCATGCAGGAGCACCAGGTCACCGTCGAGGGTCGCACCTTCCCTCTGCCGCAGCCGTTCCATGTGCTCGCCACGGCCAACCCCGTCGAATACGAGGGCACCTACCCCTTGCCCGAGGCCCAGTTGGACCGCTTCCTGATGCGGGTCTCGTTCGGCTATCCCACGCACGACGAGGAGGTCGACGTGCTGCGCCGAAGGGTCGCCCGCCGCACCGAGGACCAGCACCTCGAGCCCGTCACCGATGCGGACGGCCTGCTCGCCATCCAGCAGGCCATAGAGACCGTGCCGATTGAGGACGACATCGCCACCTACTGCGTGCAGTTGGCCGCCACCACCAGGCACCACGCGTCGGTGCAGGTCGGCTCCTCCCCCCGCGGCTCACTCGCGCTCATGCTCACGGCCAGGGCCTATGCGGTCATCAACGGCCGCGACTACGTCACCCCCGAAGACGTCAAGGCGGTGGCGCACACGGTGCTCGACCACCGGATTTCGATCAAGCCCGAGCTGTGGATGAGCAGCGATGGCGGCCCGAGCGTGGTGGCCTCCGCGTTGGCCGGTGCCACCGTGCCGCCCGCTCGCGATCGACGCGCAGGCTCAGCCTCGTCGTGAGTGCGTCCTCGCCCGCGCAGCCACCGTGGAGAATGACCTACGCCCACGCTCGAGCCTTCTTGGTCAGCGGAATAGGCGTGTTAGTCGCGGTGCTCTTTCGTCGTCCCGACCTGGTCGTGCTGGTTTTCCCGCTCATCCTGGTCACGGGCTGGGGGCTGCGGGCGCGGCCCGTCGAGGTGCCCACCGCGCGTCTTCGTCAGTCGCACACGATGATGCGCGAGGGCGAAACGGCATACCTCGGAGTGGATGTGACACCGGTCGCCGGTCAAGACTTCAGCGCCGCGTCGGCGGCAACCTCGGTGTATGTCGAGGCCCCCCGGGGCGCTAATTCTCGTGTGATAGCGACTCCACAGCCGGGGGTAACGCTGACCTCTAGCGTCTCGTTGCGGGCCACCCGATGGGGTCGGCGCCGGTTGGGCCCGGTCGTCTTCGGTGGTACGAGCGCCTGGGGGGCATTCCGATTCGGTCCCCAGCCCGTCGATGCACTCGGTGTGACGGTGGTGCCCCAGCCCGCCGCCTTTGACTCCTCGGCACCGGCTCCGTCGCCGCGCGGTTTGGTGGGCGGGCACCGTTCGAACCGGCCAAGGGACGGCAGCGAATTTGCGGGGATCCGCCAGTTTCAATGGGGCGACCGGCTCAAGCGCATTCACTGGTCTCGTTCGTTGCGCTCCGGCAGTCTGCACGTCACCACGACCCACGCCGATCAGGACACGCACGTCGCGGTCGTGCTCGACGCGCACTACGACCTTGGCCGCTCCGAAGGTATCGACGGTCGACCGTCCAGTTTGGATTTGTCGGTGCGCGCGGCTGCCGCCGTCTCTGAGCATTTCTTGGCGCACGGCGATCGGGTCAGTCTGCGGGTGCTCTCACACCGAGCGCCGATGACCGTTCCCGCCGGGACCGGCTCGCGACACGGCGTGCGCATCCTCGACACGCTGGCGCGAGTCGTGCCGGGCCCGCCGCTGGACTCCCGCCTACCGGCGTTGCGGTTGCGACCGGGTGCCCTTGTGGTGATGGTCTCGGCCATGGTCTCCCCCGACGCCGCGACGTCAGCGGCCACGCTCGCCGGTGCCGGTTTCTCGGTGGTGATGATCGACACCCTTCACCACGACGTGCAACCGGCCGACGACGAGCCGCTGGCCCTCGTGGCGTGGCGGATCAGGATGATCGAGCGCGACCATGAGATCGCTACGGTCATCCGGCGTGGCGTGCCGGTCGTGCCGTGGGTTGGCCCAGGCAGCGTCGATGGGGTGCTGCGTCAACTAGGAAGGCACCGCCGATGAGTGGCGGACGCGATCAGGGCCGCGACGTGGTGGTGATGAGCCGATCCCACCTGGTGGCGCGACTCGTGACGCTGGCTGCGGGGTTCTTATTCGTCGCCGCGCTGGCCGCCGCCTATAGCCCGCACGTGTGGGCAGTGATGATGATGCTGGTGGCGGTCGCGCTGGCCACCTGGCAGCCCCACACGTTGATGCCCCTGCTGGCGATGGTCTATCTGCTGGCGAACTGGATCGCATGGGTGCCGACCGCGGCGTCGCTCGCGCTCTCACCGTGGACATTGCTAGGGGCGATCGGCCTGCTGATCTTTCATACCGGTGCCGCGTGCTGCGCCGCAGTGCCTGCTCAAGCGCCACTGCCCGAAGCGTGGTGGCGCCTCAACGGGCAACGGGTAGGCGTCGTAAGCCTGGCCACCACGGCGCTCTGGTTGATCGCCGGGGCCGTTTCCGGTGCCGAGTTAGGCGGTGGCTTGGTCCCTGCGCTCGTGGCGGTCGGCGTCGTCTCGGTTGCCCTGATCGTCCACTACCGAGTTATCGCGCTGCGCGGTTAAGCCGACTCTTTGCGCTGCTGACGTTTGCGCGGCCTAGCCTCGACTTCGCGCCGCACGATGGTCGGGTTGACGTTGTCGAGCACGACCTCACGGGTGATGACCACGCGGGCAACGTCTTCCTCGGAGGGGACGTCGAACATCACCGGAAGCAGCACCTCTTCCAAGATGGCGCGCAACCCTCGAGCACCAGTGCCGCGGAGCAAGGCCTGGTCGGCAATGGCCTCGACTGCTTCGTCGGTGAACTCCAATTCGACGCCGTCGATCTCGAACATCCGCTGATACTGCTTCACCAGGGCGTTGCGCGGCTCGGTCAGGATGTTGACCAAAGCGCTCTGATCAAGGGACGAGACGGTGGTGATGACGGGCAACCGGCCGATGAATTCGGGAATCAGCCCAAACTTGATGAGGTCTTCAGGCAAGACGTTTTCGTAATGCTCGTTGGCGTCTTTGGCGCTGTGCAACTGCGCGCCGAAGCCCAGACCCTGCTTGCCTGCGCGGGCTTCGATGATCTTCTCCAAACCGGCAAAGGCACCGCCGAGGATGAACAGCACGTTGCCCGTGTCGATCTGGATGAACTCTTGGTGGGGGTGCTTGCGGCCGCCCTGCGGCGGCACGGAGGCTGTTGTGCCTTCCAGGATCTTCAGCAAGGCCTGCTGCACGCCCTCGCCGGAGACGTCACGGGTGATCGAGGGGTTCTCACTCTTGCGGGCAATCTTGTCGATCTCGTCGATATAGATGATCCCGCTTTCGGCCTTCTTGACGTCGAAGTCGGCCGCCTGGATCAGCTTGAGCAGGATGTTCTCGACGTCTTCGCCGACGTATCCGGCCTCCGTCAGCGCAGTGGCATCGGCAATCGCAAAGGGGACATTCAGCATACGAGCCAACGTCTGAGCGAGGTAAGTCTTGCCGCAGCCGGTCGGGCCGATCAGCAAAATGTTGGATTTCGCGATCTCGACCGCGTCTTCTCCCTTACGGCCCTCCCCCGCCTGGATGCGCTTGTAGTGGTTGTAGACCGCCACGGCCAAGGCGCGCTTGGCGGGGTCTTGTCCCACGACATACTGCTCGAGAAATTCGTTGATCTCACGGGGTTTCGGCAACTGCCCGAGGCCGAGGTCAGTCGTCTCGGCCAGTTCTTCCTCGATGATCTCGTTGCACAGGTCGATGCACTCGTCACAGATGTAGACCCCCGGCCCCGCGATCAGCTTCTTGACCTGCTTCTGGCTCTTTCCGCAGAAAGAGCACTTGAGCAGTTCACTGCTCTCGCCCATGCGTGCCACGACGCATCCTCTCCATCGACCGAACCCGCCGTTGCTTCGACGCTAACCCCCGACGCTACCCCGCGTATCGAAGAGACAACAGCCTATTGCCTTGGTCCATCGCGTGTTTGTCGCCCTATCCGCTGTCAGCGCAACGCTGCGCGGCAGCCATAATAGACGGTCGAGGCCTCGCGGCCCCGACGCGCCATCACGCGGACCAACCGAGAGGCGGGTGGGTCGACCTCGATCTTCGGGACGCTGATTGTGGACCGTGCTGATCGAAGATTCCGCGGGTAGCGTCGTGCGAATGGATCTTTTCTGGACCGGATGGTCGCCCATCATTCACACCCTCGTTCTTGGCAGCCTTGGCTACCTGGCGCTGGTTTTTCTGCTTCGAGTCACCGGCGCGCGGACGATGGCCAAGATGACGCCGCTGGACTTCGTGGTCGCGGTGACCCTCGGGTCGGCGTTTGGCCGCACCGTGACCGCCGTGGATGTGCCGCTGGCCCAAGCCGTCTTTGCGCTGATGCTGCTGATCGGGCTGCAGTGGTTGCTTGCTACTGGCAGGGCCAACGTTGCCTGGATACGCAAAGCCGTCGATCCGCCGCCCGTGCTGCTGTGGTACGAGGGTGAGCTCATTATGCCGGCGCTGCGCAGACACCAACTCACCGAAGCGGACGTGCACACTGCTGCTCGCGAAGCCGGTCACGGAACCTTGGACAGTCTGCGTGCGGTGATCATGCAGCAGGACGGCTCGCTTGGCGTGATCGCAGACGGGTCGATGGGCGACGGCTCAACGGTGTTGCCCTACGTCAAGGAGCACCCCGGCCGATGACCGTTGTGTAGGTGAATGCCGACTAGGCCAAGCCATCGCGGCGCAGGGTGAGCCAGAGGTGGGCCGCTACGTCGGGGTCGTCGAGATCTACGTTGAGCACGCGGCTGGCAGTGCCGATGCGGTAGCGCAACGTGTTGCGGTGCACGCCAAGATCACGCGCGGCCTCTTCCCAGTGGCCACGCGCACGCAGGTATGCAGAAACGGCCGACACGAGGTCGCCGCGCGGGTAGTCCCGAAGGGGCGCAAGATCGATTCGGGTGTTTTCGGCGAAAGCAAGCGTCTCCGGTAGAGCGACGGTGCCCGGTGGCAAATCTGCGACGTCACCCAAGACACGAGTCTGCAGATTTCGACACGCGTCAACGTCGATCAAGCCGGTGCTCTGCATACGGATTGAAGGGTCGTTGGCGCTCAGCCAACGGTGGCAGCGCCGCAGCACATCGTCCTCGACCCGATCGGTGACCACGACGAGCACCGAATCGCCCCGACGCACCGCGAACGCTGGCCGCTGGTTGGCTGCGAGAAACCGCCGCACCGCCTCATCGACGATGTCATCAGTCACAGGTGCCGGGTGGAGCGCCACGAGGCGCACGGGGCCTGGCCCACCCGCCACGCCGAATTCCTGCATTAATCGGTAGGCCACGTCGAGGTCGCCCTTGAGGATCAGGCTCGCCAGGACCGCGTGGACTCCTTGACGCTGCGAGAGAGCAGGACTGTCTTGGCTGCTTCCGGGAGCCAACAGGGCGGCCGCAGTGACGATGAGGTGCCGGTCGCTGCGACTCATCGGACGTCGACACCCGGCGGCGAGATATCCGGTGAAACGGCCCCCGGCGTTCAGCGGGTAGACCACGACATCGTCATCGCCAAGCGGGAAGGTGGCCGACGAGTGCGGACCGGCCATGCGCAGGCGCGCGATCTCCTGCGAGACCTGCTCGGCCTGCGGCTCGCGCTCACGGGGTCGGACGGTCAGGACAGTGTTGTCGGCCGAGAGCAACACGGCCCACCCGTCGATGACGTCCGAAAGCCGTCGAACCATGGTCTCGGCAGGTCGAGCCCCGGCGCTGGCTCGGACCAACGCGCGCTGAGCACCAAGGGCCGCACTCAACTCCTGGCGCCCCGATTGGGCAATCAAGCCCCAGTACGTCCGCGAGATCGTCAGGAAAGGCGTCGGCGGCGGCACGGTCAACAGCGCCAAACCCAGATCTTTACACGCAGCGCGAAGCACCGGGGGCACTTCCGAGTGCACGGGTCCCAGACCCAAGGCGAGACCCAGCACCCCTCTACGCACCAAACGCGAGACGTATGCCGTCGTGTCGAGTCCCGTCAGGCGCAGGGGCATACCCGTGGTGAGGAGCAGCTCGCCACCTTCGAGGAAGGACGTGGGGTCGCTGAGCTCGCTGACGTGGACGCCGCTGAGTTCAGCGCTAGGGACGACGGCTTCCGGCGCCGGTGACAAGTCTGCCCCCAGAGCCGCACATAACTCCAGCAGATGCGCCACCCCCACCTCCCATCTTAGATAAATCAACCAAAGCGCCGGCATATTCGTCACATCATCTTAATTGGAGCGCTAGCGCGGCTTCTATCCTGGAGCGAATACGCCGCACCCGCTGTGAAGGAGTCCCATGTCGGTCCTCGCCCTCGCCCTTGCCCCCGTCCAGCAGCGCCGCATCCTGCGCACACAGATCCCCGGGCCCGAGTCGACACGCCTACAGCAGCGCCGTGACGCCGCCGTGCCGGCGGGCATGGGCACCGTCCTGCCCATCTGGGTCGACCGCAGCGAGGGTGGCATCATCGTCGACGTCGACGGCAATCAACTGATCGACCTCGGCTCCGGCATCGCCGTGACCAGCGTCGGTGCGAGCGCCCCCGAGGTAGTCAGCCGGGTGCAGGAGCAAGCCGCTCGCTTCACGCACACCTGCTTCATGGTCACCGAGTACGACGGCTATCTCGAGGTAGCGGAGACGCTCAACCGGCTGACCCCGGGGATGCATGCCAAGCACACCGCGCTGTTCACCACCGGCGCTGAGGCCGTCGAGAACGCGGTCAAGATCGCGCGCTCGGCCACCGGGCGCAGCGCTGTGGTGGTTTTCGATCACGCCTACCACGGTCGCACCATGATGACGATGGCAATGACCGCCAAGGACCTGCCCTACAAGCACGGCTTCGGCCCCTTTCCGGGGCACGTGCACCGTGCGCCCTTCGCCTACCCGCTGCGCTGGCCTACCGGCCCGGAGAACTGCACGACCGAAGCCCTCGCGGCCCTCGAAGAGTTGCTTGCCTCCGTCGGCCCCGACCAGATCGCCGCGATCGTCATCGAGCCCATCCAAGGTGAGGGCGGTTTCATCGTGCCCTCCCCCGGCTTCCTACCCGGAGTGCAACAGATCGCCCGTCGTCACGGCATCGTCCTTGTGGCCGACGAGGTCCAGGCGGGTACCGGTCGCACCGGAACTATCTACGCCAGCGAGCACGAAGGCATCGTGCCCGACCTGCTCGTCTCTGCCAAAGCCCTTGGCGGCGGCTTGCCGCTGTCTGCGGTGACCGGTCGGGTCGAGCTGATGGGGGCAGTCCATCCCGGCGGTCTGGGCGGCACGTATGCCGGCAATCCGCTGGCCTGCGCTGCGGCCCTGGGCGTGCTGAGAATGCTGGAGAACGACGGACTGCTCGGCGCTGCGCAGCGCATCGAGACGCAGATTCGCGCGGCGCTGGAGCCGTTGGCCGAAGAGGTAGGCACTATCGCCGAGGTCCGCGGACGCGGCGCAATGATGGCGATTGAGTTCACCGCGGCAGGGACGCTCGACCCGGCCCCCGATCTCGCCAAGGCTGTCGCCGCTACCTGCCATTCGGCCGGTGTGTTGGTGCTGGTGTGCGGCACGTACGGAAACGTCGTGCGGCTCCTGCCGCCACTGGTGATTGACCCTGAACTGCTTGCTGAGGGCCTTGAGGTCTTGGCCAGTGCCATCCGCGAGGCGTCGGACCGGTGAGCACCTCAGTGGTCAGCACATCACGGGTCAGCACCGATGTCAGTTACGACCCCCGCGACGGCAGCGCCCGTGGTGAGATTCGGCATACAACCCCTGAAGAGGCTGCCACAGCGGTTGCTCGTGCAGAGTCGGCGGTCTCCGAGGTCGCGAACCAGTCACCGCAGACGCGGGCAGGGTGGCTTGAAGTGTTGGCCAGAACGTTGGAGGAGCAGGCCGACACGTTGGTGCTCTTAGCCGAGGAAGAAACAGGACTCGGCTTCGAACGCCTTCGGGGCGAGTTGGCCAAAACCTTAGCCCAGGCCCGCTTTTACGCCTCCGTCGCAGTCGAGGGCAGTTACCTCGCGGCCAGCATCGACCACCTTCCGGACGGGTCCGACCTGCGCCGGGCGCGTATGCCGGTGGGCCCGGTGGCCGTCTTCGGTGCCAGCAACTTCCCGTTCGCCTTCGGAACTCTCGGCCACGACACCACCTCCGCCCTCGCGGCTGGATGCCCGGTGCTCGTCAAGGGCCACCCCGCTCACCCCAGGCTCAGTGCTGCTCTGGCCGGCATCGCGCAGAGGGCGCTGGCCGATGTCGGTGCGCCGACGGGAACGTTGGAGGTGGTAACCGGTATGAATGCCGGATTGGCCCTCGTTGATGCTCCCGGCGTATGTGCTGTCGCCTTCACCGGCTCCCAGCGCGGTGGGATGGCGTTGGTCGAGCGAGCCCAACGTCGGCCCCAGCCCATCCCCGTGTTCGCCGAGATGGGGACGGTCAACCTGGCCGTCGTGACCCCGGGTGGGGCGAAGCACCGGCTCGCGGAGATCATCAGCGGATTCGTGGCGTCGTTCACCCTTGGCCACGGGCAGTTCTGCACCAAACCCGGACTACTCCTCGTCCCCATGGGGCAGTTGGCCGCCGCGAGCGCATCGCTCGTACAAGCTCTGGCCGCGAGCTCCCCCGGTCGCATGCTGACCTTAGCCATGGCACGTCAGTATGCCGACCGCGTCGACGAACTGGTGGCTGCCGGGGCCGATGTGGTGGCCCAAGGGCCGCAAGCCACCTCAGGATTCGCCACGTCCGCGACGGTTCTGAGTGCGTCAGCCGAGGATCTGCAATCAGGTTCACCACTTCTCGAAGAGTGCTTCGGGCCGCTAGCGGTCATCGTCGGGTGCGACTCCATCGACCACGTGCTCGATCTTGTTGACGTTCTTCAGCCCAGCCTCGCGGCCTCGGTCTTGACCGACGGAGCAGGTGACCTCGACGCCGCCAAGCTAGTGCAGGTGTTGGCAACCAAGGTGGGCCGCGTCGTCGTGGACGGTTGGCCAACCGGCGTCGCCACCACGTGGTCCCAGCAGCACGGCGGTCCGTGGCCCGCCACGAGCCGACCCGAGGCCACCAGTGTGGGTGCCGCCTCGCTGGACCGCTTCACGCGGCCGGTCGCTTTTCAGGGTGCACCCGACGGCGCGCTTCCTGCCAGCCTGCAGGACGGCAACCCGTGGGGGCTCCCCCGCCGCATCGACGGAGCGCTGGTTAAAGGGTCCACGCTATGAGCCCGGCACTCGATGGCCTCGTGGTGGCCGACTTCAGTCGGGTGCTGGCCGGTCCCCTGTGCACGATGAATCTGGCTGATTTAGGGGCCACGGTGATCAAAGTCGAACGGCCGGAGGTGGGTGACGACACACGCGGCTGGGGTCCCCCGTGGACCGAGCCGAAGGATGCGTCGACACCCAGCACGTCCACATACTTTGAAAGCGTCAATCGAGGCAAGCGCAGCGTGGCTCTGGACCTCGCAGACGGCGCCGATCACGAAGCCGCCATCGAATTGGCTCGACGAGCAGACGTATTCGTTGAGAACTTCCGCGCGGGCGCTCTCGATCAGTTTGGCCTGGGATACGAGCAGGTCAAGGACATCAACCCCGGGGTCATCTACGTCTCGATCACCGGGTTCGGGCGAGCTGCCGGGGCCGACCTGATGGGTTACGACTTTCTGGTGCAAGCCGTAGGCGGGTTAATGAGCGTCACCGGACAACCCGACGGACCGCCGACCAAAGCCGGTGTCGCGCTGGTCGACGTGATGACCGGCAAGGACGCCACCACCGGCGTGCTCGCCGCCTTGATCTCACGGGGCCGGACCGGCCATGGGTGCCGCGTTGAGGTCAATCTGCTCTCGAGCCTCCTATCGGCGCTCGTCAATCAAGCTCAAAGCACCCTCGCGACCGGCACCGCTCCCACGCGGATGGGCAACCGACACCCCTCGATCACGCCGTACGAAACGTTGCACTGCCGGGATGGACTCATCGCCATCACCTGCGGTAACGACCGACAGTTCGCTCGCTTGGCTGCCGCTCTTGGCCGATCTGATCTTGCACAGGACATTCGGTTTGTCACCAACGCCGAGCGGGTGGCCCATCGGACGGAGCTTGTCGAGCAGTTGGAGACGCTCCTGGCGAACGAGGATGCGCACACCTGGGAACGCGTGCTGACCGCCGCTGGCGTTGCGGCTGGTCGCGTGGGTGATATATCCGACGGTTTCGCTCTCGCTCAGCGGCTCGGCCTCGAACCCTGGAGCGATGTCGGAACCCCTACTTCACCGTGCCCGCAAGTACGTCACCCCGCGACGTACGACTCTGACCTCACCGTCTCGCCCCGACGGCCCCCTACTTTGGGTGAGCACAATGACGAAGTCCGCGCCTGGCTCGCCGACCCGGCCGCACCCGACCTATTGCACCAGCCTTCCCGCATACCGACGAAAGAGATGCACTCATGACTGCCACCGCCGTTCGCAAGACCGCCCTCGACCCGATGGACCTCGCCGGTATCGACGATGTGTTGACCGATGAAGAGAAAGCGATTCGCGGTGCCGTTCGTCACCTGTGCGAGGAGCGCGTCGACCCGTATGTGGCCGGGTGGTTCGAGTCGGGCGAGATGCCGCAGATTCGCGAGCTCACCAAAGAGATGGGCTCCATGGGGCTCTTGGGGATGCACCTGCAGGGGTACGGCTGCGCGGGGATGAGTGCTGTGGATTATGGGCTCGCTTGTATGGAGCTGGAAGCCAGCGATTCGGGGGTCCGCTCGCTGGTCAGCGTGCAGGGCTCGCTCGCGATGTTTGCGTTGTGGAAGCACGGCAGCGAAGAGCAAAAGCAGCAGTGGCTGCCGCAAATGGCCACCGGTGAGGCGATCGGCTGCTTCGGATTGACCGAGCCCGACCACGGCTCCAACCCTGCAGACATGCGCACCCGTGCGCGTCGAGATACCGATCATGCGAACGCCGACTGGATCCTCGATGGAGCCAAAATGTGGATCACCAACGGCACCATCGCCGACGTCGCGATCGTCTGGGCGCAGACCGACGACGGGGTCCGCGGCTTCGTGGTGCCCACCGACAGCCCCGGCTTCTCCGCCCCGGTCATCAAGCACAAGATGTCTCTGCGGGCCTCGGTCACTAGTGAGCTCGTGTTGGAAGGGGTGCGCCTCCCGGCCGACGCGGTCTTTCCGGAGGTCCGCGGACTCAAAGGCCCGTTGTCCTGCTTAAACGAAGCGCGATTCGGGATCATCTGGGGCTCGATGGGCGCGGCTCGAAGTTCCTTCCAGTCAGCTCTTGAGTATGCCGGGCAGCGCATTCAATTCGACCGTCCGATCAGCGGGTTCCAACTAACCCAAGCCAAGTTCGCTCAGATGTCCATCGAGTTGACCAACGGAACGCTGCTGGCGCTCCACCTGGGTCGACGGAAAGATGCCGGCACGTTGCGCCCTGAGCAGGTCAGCCTCGGCAAACTCAACAACGTCACCAAGGCTTTGGAGATCTGCCGTTCGGCGCGCACCATCCTGGGCGCTAACGGCATATCGCTGGAGTACCCCGTCATCCGGCACATGAACAACTTGGAGTCGGTGCTGACGTACGAGGGCACCCCTGAGATGCACACCCTCGTGGTGGGCCAGGCCCTGACCGGCCAGGCCGCCTTCCGCTGACCGGTCAGGGTCACCTGCTGCGCCGCTAGAAGGGCGCGTCAGCGACCGACGCAGGCAGCAAGATCAGCATGCCGACGATCTTGCCGCGCTTGTTGTAGGCGATCCGCCCGACAAACTCGCCCGCTTCGAACGACAACGGCGTCTCAACCACTGCGTTCGTCCCGTTGGGACGGAGAAAGGAAGTGCCTAGCGACTCGAGTCGCCCGACGTCAGCAACCACGTGAGACCAGATGCCCATGACCTTCTTCTCGTTAAGGATCCGCTGGACGACGAAGGTCATCTGGGTGCCGACAGGCCGAAACTCGCCGTTCGCGAGGTGTCCGTAGATTTCTTCGGCGCGGGGAATAAGGGCGTTCATGCTGTGGGTCTTAATGCCGATACCACCCTGAGGGTCGACTGGATGGCCGAACCGCTGGAATGCGGCCTGCCTGCTGATGCCGAGGTCCTGACCGATGAGATGCCAAGAAAGGCCACGCGCCCTCGCCGTTGCTACTGAAGCGTGAAGCGCCTCATCGGCCACAGCCGTGAGCTCTGCGCAAATTCCGATCCGACGTAGCTCAAGATCAGCGGCATGGGCGGTCACGTCCGTAGCCGCTTCGCACTCAACGTCAATAAGCGCGCGCAACAAACTGTCCAGATCGTGAACGGTTTCACTTTCGGCGTTCAGCATCGGTGTAAACCGACCGTTTATATCGACGGAGGTAAAGGATAGGTTTACATACCCCTCTTAGTGGGCTCTTCGAACTTAACCGGGCATCTCAGCGGTAATGGCTGTAGCGGCCCGCCGGTGTTGGCGGGTGCAGGCCCATCGTATGCGGCGGGTTTGGTTGGTGGTGTTGCGGAAGCCGAAGGCGTTTCGTCCTTGGTGTTTTG
>JBBQNO010000046.1:0-17296 GCA_038330045.1 Actinomycetales bacterium
TTACGGAGGTTGCTTCACGTCAGTCTCAGCCGTCGCTACTCCAGTAACAATGGAAACCGCAGAGATCAACGTGGGTCAGATAACTGCTGCGAGCGTGGGTCTATGGTCCTGGGATGCAACCGATCTCGAGACTACGACGAGCAGTCACTGCGGCGGCAGCGTTGGTGATCTTGGCCCCCACCTTTGCAGCGTGTAGTGCCGATTCAGACAAAAACGACACGGCATCGCGAAACGGAAAGCCAGACGGAACCATGGAGTCGGAGTTGGCCACAGAGTCAGCAACGGCAACGGAGTCTGCAAGCGCAACCGCGGGGTCAGTCATAGTCCTTCCCGTCAACCACACGTGCGAGTTCGCGGTTGACGAATGTGTGGGCCCAGCTGAATATCCGGTGGCGAACTCAGGACAGATGGGCGCGCGAGTATCAACGTGACCCAGCCGTGGAAATCGACGTGGACGGAGCGGGAGAACTGACCGTTATTGACTACTACTCAGACTCGCTGTTAGCCCTCGAGCCGGGGGAGGGCAACCCGACCTGCTGTCCGACTGGAAAAGTCGATATCCGCTACGAATGTGGGGCGTGCGGCCCGGTCTTCGTGTCAGCAGGCGAGAAGTAAGTAAGCGCAACCGGTCTAGAGCGCTGAATCCACCCAGGCCGAGCCAGCCGGGATCAGATCGACCTGCTCCGACATCACCTCGGCCAGCGTCGACTCGAGCTCGACGCGACGGCCTGCGGCGGTGCCCACACGGATCAGAGCACGCTCGGCATACTCGGTCGATATGACGCGGACCCCACGGGATCGCAAATCATTCTCGACGCGGCCGGCACGGTCGTGATCGACCGCTACTTGATACTCCTCCACGAGAGATCGACGCGCTAGCGGCAGGTCCTGAAGGGCAGCACGCACTCCGTCGCCATAGGCACGGGCTAAGCCGCCTGATCCGAGAAGGGTGCCGCCGAACCAGCGTGTGACGACCGCGACGACATCGCTGATCCCGTGCCCGCGCAGCACCTCAAGCATGGGTGCCCCAGCGGTGCCTGAGGGTTCACCGTCGTCGTTGGACCGCTCGATGGCACTGCTGGCGCCGATGATCATTGCCGAGCAGTGATGCCCGGCATCCCAGTGCTGTTTGCGGATCGCTGCGAGCACCTCGCGCGCGGAGTCCTCGCTGTCGACCCGCCGCAGGTCGCAGATGAAGCGGGAGCGCTTGACCTCAATTTCGGCCTGCCCGTCCCGAGCGATCGTGAGGTATGCCGTGGCTCCCGTCACGGGCTCAGCCGACGCCGTTCGTGCGCCCTGTGTCGCGCCGGATGTCGATGCCGCGCAGTACCAAACCGGTCGCCAAGGCAGCCCCGACGCCTTCACCTGCGCGCAATCGAAGGTCCAGCAGGGGCTCTAACCCGAGGTGCTCCAACACCAGTTGATGGGCGCGCTCGCGGCTGCGCTGACCAGCCACCACGTACGCCGAGGCTCCCGGCTCCATGCGCACTGCGGCCAACGCCGCAACGGAGGTGGCCAGGCCATCGAGCACGCAGACCACACCCGTCTCGGCAGCACCAAGGACGACACCTGTTAGTAACGCGAATTCCGGCCCGCCCACCCCGGCTAAGGCCCGCAGGGGCTCGACCGCGGGCACCTTCTGCGCCGAATCGTCACTGCCTCGGAGCCGCGTCAACGCTGATCCGACGACGGCGTGTTTGCGTTCCAGCATGGCGCTGTCCGCACCAGCCCCAAGGCCCACCACGTCTTCAGCAGAGAGTCCGAGTAACGCAGCACTCAGCGCTGCGGCCACGGTGGTGTTGCCGATGCCAACTTCGCCCAAAGCAATGACGCCGTGGTCGTTGGCTGCAGCAGCTCCAACCTGGCGTCCGCGCTCGATCAGCTCGGCCACTCGCGCATCGGACAGCGCGTCGGTTAAGGCCAGGTCACCGTCGCTGATACCGGCGTCCTCGAGGATGAAACTCAATCCGTTGGCCCGAGCGGCCACGGCCCCCGCGGACTCGCCGACCAGACTGGCCGCGACCACCTCGTCCGTCACCGATGGATCGAACGCGCTCACACCCAGGTGGACCACCCGGTGCCGTCCAGCCGCCAAGATCAACGCACCTCTTGGCGTTCCGTCAGCAGAGCTGCCCTTAACAGCACTGCCCTCGACGCGAGCCCCGACGGAAGCAGCAATGGCGGCCTCGACGCGGTCCACGCATCGGTCGAGCACGCCAAGCGAGCCGGGAGGTGTCAGCAACTGATCGGCAGCATCGCGAGCGCTGACGACGTTGACGCCAGTCGGCGCACGAAGGTAAGAAATCGGTGGCGCGGTCGCCGCAGACGACGGGTCGTCCGACCACCGTTCACGCAAAACCACCTCGTCCAAGGGTTGGCGTTTAGACCATCCGGCCCGCTCCAAGCCGGGGGCCGGTGGTCGCTCGTCGGGCCATCCCAGGCACAACCACCCGAGGGTCTCGACCCCGTCGGGAAGGCCGAGCAGCTCTGATAACTCGTCGGGATCGAACAGGGTCACCCATCCCAAACCGAGCCCCTCGGCTCGGGCGGCGAGCCATAAGTTTTCGATGGCACAAGCGCACGACCACACGTCGGCATCGGGGAAGGTCGCTCGGCCCAACACCCCTGCGGCCACCGCGCGGCGGTCGCAGGCCACGACCACGCCTAACGGTGCTTCGCGGATCCCTTCGAGCTGCAGGTCGAGCAGGCGTCGTCCGGCGTCGGGCTGCATGTGTGCGGCCTGGCGCAGTCGCTGCTGGTCAGCCATCCGGGCTGCCCGGTCACGGGTGTCTGCTTCGGTGACAACGATGAATCTCCACGGTTGGCTGTGACCGACCGACGGCGCGCTGTGGGCGGCTTGCAGCACCCGTTTGACGATGTCTTCGGGGACGGGGTCGGGCCGATAGCGGCGGATGTCGCGGCGGGCGGCCAACACTTCGTAGAACGCCTCCCGGGAAGCCTCCGGAAAGGCCCATGCGTCGACGTCTTCGGCCCGTTGTGCGGCCGACGTTTGGTCGCCAATCGTCGGCACCGGACGGTTCCAGGTCATGCTCGCGGAGTGTAGTGCCGTGTGCCCTCAGGAGTCCGGTTGGTGCAGGTGCAGGCAGCGCATGTGGTCCTCCAGCCGGGTTCTAGACCAATGGTCTAAGAAGCCACGATTGCATTCAAGAGGGAGGAGCGGACGTCAATGGGGTCTTGCCTTCTTCCGAACATTGTGATCCCGCCATTCGGGCTCGTGACTCCATCATGATGATGGCCGACGGCTCACTGGAGGAGTTCCGCGAGCTCTACCATCCCGATGCCGTAAACCGTGAGGCAAGGGCGGAACCTGCGCCATGTCGAGTGCGAGGACCCAAGCTCGGCTGGATGCCACCGACGCCGGCTTAGCTGCTCCGGTGTGCCGTGGCCACCGCTGCAGCGCGGCGCCGTCTGGCCGCCACCCGAGGCCATGAGCAGAGCGTCGAGGCGCCAAGCCCGCACATTTCTTAGTTGTGGAGATCCTGTTGACGTGTGATGCGGTCGTTCAGCCGCGCCAGCGCGACCAGGCTGCCTGCTTGGAGGTCCCAGCGTAGGTGGCGACCTGCGTCCAGGACTGGGCCTCCGCCAGCGTGCGGGCGGACTCTCCTAGGGCCACCCCCACGGCTGCACTCACCCCGAGCAATTCTTGAAACGCGGCGGGGTCTGTGGATTGACCCAACGCTGCGATCAGTGCTCGCGCCTGGGCGGCCAGGTCCGAGGGCTCGGGGATGCTTGAAGGGTCGGCAATGCTCATGACGGGGGCCTCCTGGTGGTGGAGGCCCCAGTCTCCCCGGTCAGCGACCAGCCAGCACCACCGAGATCTGTGTGTCGTCGTCGTCGAACGTCCGGGTCAGGATCTGGTCGCCCCAGACGTAGGTGGCTTCGCCGTGCGCTGGGCGGTAGGTCACGGTGTAGAGCGTCCCGAAGCCTTGGGAGTACCGGTCGTTGTGCACTGGAGCATCGGTGAACCATCCCTGCAGTGCGTCTTGCGAGGGTTCGCCCTCGCTCAACTGACGAGTCAGCCGTTCCTGGCGCTCCAGGCTGCCGATCGGGGTGGCGATCTCGGGGTGCTCCACGGTGCCGAGGCGGTGGTTCGTGGTGACCTGCAGTTCGCTGACCTCAGGCTCTTCGCCGGGGGCGACGAAGACCGTGGCGTGTGCCCCAGTGGTATCGATCATGGCCAGGTTGTAGGCCTGGGCAACGGGCAAGCCGCGCAGCCGCTCACACGCCTGATCGACGGTGGTGCAGGTTTCGAGGAGGTAGCGAATAACCAGGGGTATGCCGAAGCCTGCGTCCCCGCCCTTGCGCCCGCCGTAGGTCAGCGAGATCGACAAGCCGGCGTCGTTCATTCCATCAACAAGACCCCACAGCATGTCTGAGGTGCCCAAGACGGCGCGGTTGCCGGAGTAGTTCGTGGAGGCGATGACCCCTTCGAACAAGTTGGGGTCGTAGTCGTAGTTGCGGATCAGTAGCGGGTCTTCCCCGGGCAAGGCGATCTGCGAGCACCCGGCGGCGAAGATCGGCATACGCCACATCGACAGCAAGCGGGCCGCAACGTCATCGTCATCGGTGAGCGCCACCAAGCGTTCCCAGGTCGGGACCATCTCGGGCATGTGCGTCTCCATCGCCTCGCGACATTCAGCCAGCGAGGGACGGGCAGCATCGCCTTCGCTGAGGTACCAGGCGCGGTATGCCAATCGCGTGGCATCCCAGAGTCCGCGCCACCGGGGGCCGGGGGTGGCTTCGCGGTAGGCGTGGAAGGTCATCGGCCATTCACGCGAGGCGCTGCCGAGGTCGGTCGATGCGGGGACGGCGGTCCAGGTGCTGGGGAAATCGAAGCTGGCCACGCGCTGCCAGGCCTGGCCGTAGGCCATCCAGTCTTGCCAGGTGGCGCCGAGGGTGGGAAGCGTGGGTGGGGCGGTGAGGGTGTCGGTTGAAGCCATGTCGTCAATCTAATCTTGACGAGGGCCAAACGTCAAGTTTGAATTGACGAACGTCGGGGGAGCCCTGGTGCATGTGGCCTGCGAGGTCCATGATGAAGCGATGAACGATATTCGAGTTGTAGCCACCATTCCCGCCCACGCCGACGCCGTCGATCAGGTCCGTGCCGCGCTGCAAGACCTCGCGACGGCCACCCGCGCCGAGGACGGGTGCGTCTCCTACGAACTCTTCGAGTCCGCAGCGGCCCCAGGCACGTTCGTGACTATCGAGAGTTGGCGCGCGCAAGACGATCTGGATGCTCACCTGGCCAGCCCCCACGTGGCTGCTGCGTTTGCGGCTGCCGGTCCGCTCCTAGCCGGCGAGGTGGCGATCCACCCGTTGGCCCCGGTCGAATAGAGCGGGGTATGTGGCCCACCGGCTCGTCCGTCGAGCTCTGATCTCGATGCTGTTGGCCGAGGGCCGCGAGCCGTCTGAGCACGACCGCGCGCTGGTTGCGCTCATCGACTTCCTCAAGGCGGCATGTGACGTGTCGGACTTCGTGCTCACGCCGCTGAATATTCCGGAAGGATTCTGAGGTGGGGGATGCGGATCGGATCTTCCACATCGCTGACGCTGGTCAGTGGGCCGCCACTGCGTCGCCTGGCCCCTATGTGCAGTCGACGCGAGGGCTTTCGTTAGGACAGGTGGGGTTCATCCACTGCTCGACGTGGGAGCAGGTGGTGCCGACGGCCCACCTATTCTACGCCGATGTCGCGGCGCCGTTGGTGGTGTTGGAGATAGACGTCGAGGCCCTGGCGAAGGCGGGCGTCGAGGTGCGCTGGGAGCGCGCCAAACCCGACGATGGGTCGTCACCCCTCTTCCCGCATATCTACGGCGCGCTGCCGACCGCCTGCGTATCCCGTGTGCTGGCGGCCTCGTTCGACCCTCGCGGAGAGTTCGCTGTGAGTGCGGGCGGCTAGCAGCCGACATCTACTCGAGAATTCCGATGTATGCCGACGCCGCGCCCGCCAGAATCGGCTCACGGGACCACACGAACCCGCACGGCGCTCACGTCGGGCGTGTCGCCGAGATGAACCCTCTTCCGAACATGCCGCGGCGGTCGGCAGCGGCTACATATCGGCGTAGCGCTTGGCTTTCTGCAGTCGCTGAGTCAGTTCCTCGCTGGACACACGGCGAGGAGCGCTGACCCGGAACGACTCGTCCACGGCATACAACTGGGCGTAGGCGGCAGTGTCCCGTTGGAATCGCCACCCTTCGGCGAGTGCTCCCACGTCGAGAGCGTCATATCCGATGGCGTCAAAGAAGTCGACCACTGTGGCCTTGGCATGCGCGTCATTGCCAGCAATCGGCAACGTCGTCCGCCCCTCGCCGCTCGGTTGGGCGAGCACTGCAAGGTGCTTGAAAAAGATGTTGTTGAAGCCCTTGACCACGTGCGAGTCGGGCAGGTGCGCCTGCAGCATCTCGGCCGTCGTGGTCGACTCGTCCTCGAGCCCGGCGAAGTGGCCATCTCGCTCGGGGTAAAAATTGTTAGTGTCGATCACGATTTTGCCCTCCAGCGGCTCGACGGGCACCGATGCGTAGGCCTTCAGGGGCACCGTCACGACGACGATGTCACCCGCCGCGGCTGCTTCTGCGGGTGTCCCCGCGCTGGCCCTCGGGCCCAGCTTCGCCACGAGGTCGCTCAAGGTTTCCGGGCCGCGACTGTTGCTGAGCACCACGTCATACCCCGCGTCGACCGCGAGTCGTGCCACGGTGCTGCCGATGTTGCCGCTTCCGATGAATCCGATGGTCGTCATGTCGGGGTTCAACGACGGTGCGTCAGCGGCGATTCCTTTGCGGAGCGTTAGCCAGCTTCGGTGAAGAGGCAGAACGGGTGGCCGGTTGGATCGTGCAGCACACGCACGTCACCGTTGGGCCCTCGCCACAGTGGCGCCACAGGCGAGGGCCCAATCGGTGGCTGCTGCACGCTCATCAACGTGTATGTCGAGGTGCCGGGTCACGACCGGACGCCCGGGTTTGGCCGGCCACGCGGATCTGCTGCGAGAAGCGATCGACGGCGAGACCGGCGAGTAGTTTCCGAAGGGGCACTGGCAGACTCACCGAGTGAAGAAATCCCTGGGAGTGGCCGTGCTTGTCGGCGGCACGGCATACCTCGCCGTGGCAGGTCAGCGGCTGCGCACATGGGGCACGCGCGGCGACGAAGCCACGCGGTCTCTGCCGAGTGAGACGTTGATGCCGGAGCCTGGCGCGGCCCTCACTCACGCCGTCACCATCGACGCTCCACCGGATCAGGTGTGGCCGTGGATCGCCCAACTGGGGCAAGACAAAGGCGGCTTCTACTCCTACGCGTGGCTCGAAAACCTGGGCGGTGCGGGGATCGTCAACGCCGACCACATCGAGCCTGCCTGGCAAGATCCACAGCCTGGAGGCCAACTCAAACTGCATCCGAACGTCGGCCTACCCATCGCGCAGGTCGTGCCGGGAGAGCTGTTTGTGGTGGTCAAGCCGGTCACGCTGGGGCTGGGATTTCAGTGGATCTTCATGGTTATCCCCGAAGGAAGCGATCAGACGCGATTGTTGGTGCGCGAGCGGTATATCGTCCCGTGGGCTCCGGCGCGGATGGTCGCCAAGGTCGTGGTGTGTGGAAGCGCGGTCATGTCACGCAAGATGCTGCTGGGTATCAAGCAACGAGCCGAGCGTCTGGCGACAGCTGAGTAGTCCACATCGGTCATCCGCCCGCCGCCTGCGATCGGATCCAACGCTCCAGATCGTGGGGTCGGCCAAAGCGCAGCACCGTTGGCATGGTGGGGTCGTTGGACCAGGCGACGACTCTGCGTCGCTTGCGGGGGAAGGATCTGAAGTGCCACATGATGATCGACTCTCGACTCAAGGCCATCCGTAGAGATTCGGTGTTTCCGTTGCGGATCGGCTCCCGGGCGCTCGACACTACGCGGTAACCGACGAACTCTTGGACGAGCTTCGGGCTGCCGCTACCGGGGGCGTTGAGGTGCTGCGCTGGTTTGAGACTGACATCGTGACCGACGACGGCACCGTGGTCGTCCGAGCGCGCAAACAACTTTACCTCAGAGAGCGGCGAAGGACCGTATCGTCGGCCTCCGTTCCCACGAGTCGCCGTTAAGAGGGGCGGTCAACTGAACTACCATGTGCGCATGCATTGCTATCCTCCCGGGCTTTGGCCCATTCACACGGTGTGGCGGACCATCCAAACTGAGTGTGCATGATCGGGACACTGCTTTTGCTTCTGCTCGGTGTGGTCATCATATTCTTGATCATCGCCGTGAACGGATATTTCGTGGCCCAAGAGTTCGCCTATATGTCGGTAGATCGCAACCGGCTCTCGGCTCGCGCCGAAAGTGGTGACGCGGCCGCTGAGCGCGCGCTGAAGGTGACGAAGCGCACCTCGTTCATGTTGTCGGGGGCTCAGCTGGGAATCACCGTCACTGGCCTGTTGGTGGGTTACGTCGCAGAGCCCCTCGTGGGGGAGCAATTGGGTGAGTTGCTCGGTGGTGCAGGCGTGTCTATGGCTGTCAGCATTTCGGTCGGGACGGTGGCCGCGCTGGTGGTGGCAACCGGAGTGCAGATGATCTTCGGTGAGCTCTACCCGAAGAATCTAGCCATTGCGAATGCCGAACCGATGGCTCGGTGGATGGCTCGGTCCACGTTGATCTACCTCGCCGTTTTTGGGTGGTTGATCGCCTTCTTCGACAAAGCCGCCAACGCATTGCTGCGGGCGGTGGGGATCACTCCGATCCACGATCTGGACGCAACGGCGAACGCGCAGGATCTGGAGCGAATTTTGGCAGATTCTCGGGATAGTGGTGACCTCCCACAAGAACTGTTCCTGATGCTGGATCGCATGATCGACTTTCCGGACCAAGACGTAGAGCATGCCATGATCCCGCGCGCCCGGGTGGACACGGTCAGCGTCGATAGTGAAGTTGGGGACGTCCGCACCCGGATGGCCACCGCTCACACCCGATACCCGGTGGTGGATGAGCGGGGGGAACCTGTAGGCGTCGTCGAGTTGACCGACATCTTGCGGAACACAGGTGGGCCTAGGGTGCGGGTCAGTTCAATCATGCGCTCATCGGTGATCGTCCCGACCGCGATGTCTTTGCCGGACGCTGCTGACGCACTGACCGAGGCCGACCAGAAGTTGGCTTGCGTGATTGACGAGTACGGAGGATTTGCCGGCATTCTGACGATGGAGGACTTGGCGGAGGAATTGGTCGGCGAAATCACCGACGAGCACGACGACGAAACGCATGAGCTGATCGTGGCCGAAGGTGAGAACGAATGGTGCATGGACGGAGACGTGCACCTCGACGAGGTTGAGCGAGCGGTGGGCCGCAGCCTCCCCGAAGGCGACTACGAAACCATTGCAGGTTTGGTCATCGCCGAGTCAGGTGAACTACTCGATATCGGTCGGGTGGTGTCGGTCGTTCTGCCGCAGGAGGCGGCCGAGTTGATTGCTGACGAACCGGTCACGCACACCTTGAACATTGAGGTCTTAGAGGTTGCGCGGCACGTGCCTAGTCAGGTGCGGGTGGTGTTGTTGGCCCTGGATATCAACGACGAAGAGGCCGCCGACCCCGTGCTACAAACAGACGTCGAGAACGTGCAGGATCGCGGCGAAGACGGCCGTGAAGCCGAAGCCGAAAGAAACAATCGATGAGCCCATTAGTTGTTGCGGTCGTCACGGCGCTCCTGATCGTGTTGAGCGGATTCTTCGTGATCATCGAATTCGGAATGCTCGGGGCACGACGTCATCGGCTGGAGGAGAAAGCTGCCACTTCTGCGTCGGCGCGAGCGGCATTACACGGAGTCAACGAGCTCACGGTGATGCTCGCCGGTGCCCAATTAGGTATCACAGCATGCACCTTTGCTTTGGGCGCGGTGACCAAACCAGCCGTTGATGGCTGGGTCGGGCCGGCTTTGCAAACGATCGGCGTCCCCGGGTGGTTGGCCGGTGGGTCCTCATTCGCTTTGTCCCTCTTAGTGGTGACGTTTTTGCACCTAGTGGTAGGTGAGATGGCCCCGAAGTCTTGGGCCATTGGGCACCCAGAGACCGCAGCCACGTTGGTGGCTTTACCTGCTCGCGGTTTCATTACGGTGGTGCGGCCTTTCCTCATGCTGGTCAACGCGGTGGCCAACAGGCTGGTTTCCGCCAGTGGCGTGACGCCGGTAGAGCGGGCTGCTGTCGGTGGGCAAGACGCGGACACGATTCGGCATCTGGTGGAACAGTCGGCGGCCAAGGGAGCGCTGGACCCCGTCTTCGAAGCGCACATCAGCCAGGTGTTGCAGATGGAGACTCTGACGGTCAAGGACCTGTTGCCTCAAGACAGCAGGCCAGTGACGGTGCCGGTCGGCGCGACGGTGGGTGACGTCCAAGATGCGACCGCACGCAGCGGACACCTGCGTATCCTGCTTTCCGGTGTCGATGGAACCTTGACCGATGTCGTGCACGTTAGGGACACCCTGGTTCACGAGCCGCAGCGGTCCATTGAAGATCTCGCCCGGCCCATCCTGGTTTTGCAGACCACAACCCCGGTGTACGAGGCGTTGGCGCTCATGCGTAGGGGTGGAGAGCAACTGGCGGCTATCAGCACCGACGACGGGGTTCTGGGCGTGCTGACGGTGTCGGACATCTTGCGTCACGTAATGCCACGCCAACCGACGTCGAGGCTGAAGAACTGACGTCGGGATCTATCACCGTATGGCGAGTTCGCGCCATACCCGCACGTCCCCGGATTCCCTGTGGTGGATCTGGCCACCGGCTGATGATGAATTCGGCTCAGTTCTGCGTAGTGAGCGTTCCGCCCTGGCGAAATGCTCAAATGAGCGAGTTTTGACTCATCCGTGAGTCGACTTTTCGAGTTTTGCTCAGGTTTACGTGGTGGTCAACCCGTGACCTAGCGTGTGAAGGGCTCGCTAGTGCAGCACTATGGGACGCGTGAGCAGGTATGACGTCGTGGTGGTCGGCGCCGGTATCGTCGGGTTGGCGGTTGCTCGGCAGATCCGACGCGTCCAGCCCAAAGCCAGCATGGTCGTACTGGAGCGAGAGGCAGAGGTTGCTGCCCATCAGAGCAGCCACAACTCGGGCGTGATCCACAGCGGCATCTACTACGAGCCCGGCTCGCTGAAGGCTCGCCTCTGCGTCGAGGGGGCGGCCCAGATGTACGCCTTCTGCGACGAGCACGCCGTCGACTACCGGCGCTGCGGCAAACTCATCATCGCCCGCAGCGGAGACGAACTGGCGCGGCTAGACGAGTTGGAGCGGCGCGGCCGGGCCAACGCGGTGGTGGGCCTGACGCGGGTGGCGGGCGCCGACATACCCGAGATTGAGCCGTATGCCGTGGGGGTCGCGGCGCTGCACGTCGCTTCCACCGGGATTGTCGATTACGGCCGCGTTGCGCGAGCCGTCCGCGACGACCTGGTGGCTGCAGACGTCGAGATCCGGGCGAACACCACCGTCAGCGCGATCACCCACCGTGGAGGACGCGCGAGAGTCGACCATCAAAGAGGGACGATCGATGCGACGCAGGTGATCGTGTGCGCAGGGCTCTGGTCCGACCGCGTCGCGAGCGCATCTGGAGGCGCAGCCGACCCGCGGATCGTGCCGTTTCGAGGGGCCTATCTTCGCCTGAAACACACCGAGCAGCCCGTCGTCAACGGAATGATTTACCCCGTGCCCGACCCTGACCTCCCGTTCCTAGGTGTTCACATCACGCCAACCATCGAAGGCGACGTGCTGCTCGGCCCGACCGCGCTCCCCGTGGCCAGCAGGACGGCATACCGACTGGGCGCGTTTGACCTTCGCGAT
The DNA here is from genome assembly GCA_038330045.1 of Actinomycetales bacterium. Taxonomy (GTDB): domain Bacteria; phylum Actinomycetota; class Actinomycetes; order Actinomycetales; family Dermatophilaceae; genus Ornithinicoccus. Next base: position 11,804 of record JBBQNO010000046.1, read on the forward strand.
GCCGCACAGACCCTGACCTGGCCAGGCTCGTGGCGGGCAGCTCGACGGTTTTGGCGCACCGGGCTCAGCGAGGTGCGGATGGCCGCCAGCCGCAAGGCCTTCGTCAAAGTGTGTACTGACTACGTGCCGTCGATGTCGGCCTACGACGTGGACGGGACCACCATGGCGGGTGTCCGGGCCCAAGCGGTCGCCCGGGACGGACGCCTGGTGGACGACTTCGTGATCGACCAGCGGGGGCCGGTCGCCTACGTGCGCAATGCCCCGTCGCCCGCTGCCACTTCGGCCTTCGCGCTCGCCGCCGAGATCGTTGGACGACTGGAGCCTCGTGGATAGGCGGGTCACCGCAGCACGTGCAGTGCTCATGATCGTGGGCGGCCTGGCAGCGGCTGTGCTGCTGGCCGCTCGAGATGCCCACACCTACGACGCGGACGTCGCGCAGTTCTTCATCGACCAACGCACCCCAACGTTGAACACGGTGATGTCTGCAGTCACGTTCTTCGGCAGCGCGTGGGCACTCACTCCGTTGACACTGATCATCGGCGCGGCGCTCGCGCTGCGACGTCGAGCTGGTGCGGCGCTCCTGCTGCTCGGTGTCATGACGACCTCGTGGACGCTGACCAACCTGATCAAATCGGCGGTCGGTAGGGCCCGGCCGGACACCGCCGACCTGATCGGCACCGTGAGCGACACCGGTGCCTTCCCATCCGGGCACACGTTGAATTCGGCCGTCTTCTTCTCGGTTGCGGCGGGCATCCTGATCGCATCGCTCACGGCTCGCGCGGTCCGCATCGCGACGGTGTCGGGTGCGCTGCTGGCGGCCGTCGTCATCGGGGTAAGCCGCATGTATCTGGGTTATCACTGGCTCTCGGACGTGCTCGGTGGGTGGGCCGTTGCCTCGGCGATCGTAGGGGCCGCGTGGTTGCTTGTGATCGTGTGGGCTCGGCCGGACAGGGTTCCCGTGTCGTGATCGGGGCCGTCGGTCAGACTGTCTCGTATGCCCGAGCTCCCCGAGGTCGAAAGTGCCCGCGTCACGATCGAGCGGGCCGCGTTGGGCCGGCGCATCACCGAGGTGGACGACACCGACACTTGGGTATGCCGACCGCACGCCCCCGGCCACATCAGCGCTGCCTTGGTGGGGCGCGAGATCACCGCAGCCCGGCGTCAGGGCAAGTCGATGTGGTGTGAAACGTCCCCGCTGAAGAGTGAGGAACAAGGGGGACCGGACCTCGGCATACACCTGGGGATGAGCGGTCGCATCATCATCAGTCGCCCGGATGAAGAGACCGCAGAAGGAGGCGACTGGGATGGCGGCGTCTATGGAAAGGGAGCAACTTCGACGGACCGCAAACCCGAATGGGACCGCTTCACGCTGACCTTCGAAGACGGCGGAAGGTTGCGATTGTTCGACAAAAGACGCCTCGGCCGGGTCCGTCTCGACCCTCCACTCGATGCTCTTGGCCCCGACGCGGAGCTGGTGACCAGGGCCGATTTCACCGACCGGATGTCGCGAGGGCGCGCGCACGTGAAGGCTCGGTTGCTGGATCAATCGGTGATCGCCGGGGTGGGTAATCTGCTTGCCGACGAGACGCTCTGGCAGGCTCGTGTCGCACCGATGCAGCGGGTTGACTCGATGTCTTATGCGGATCTGGGGCGCCTGCATACCGCGCTTCACAAGGCCACAAAGGCGGCGATCAAGCAGGGGGGAGTCCACACCGGTGACGTGATTCCCTACCGCGTGGCCGGTGCCCGCTGCCCCAGGTGCGACGGCGACATGATCCGCGACACGGTGGGTGGTCGGACGACATGGTGGTGCTCTCAGGAGCAGACCGCATGATGGCCGCCGCGGCGTGACACCGGGTCGGTGATACTCCCGCCGGCCAACGCGGATGCCGCTACCACATCGCCGGTGACTACGAACTCGTCGGCAATACCTCGATCGTGTCGCGGGACTGGTTCGAAGGGGAGCCAGCAGCAGGGGACTACTCGATCTGCTACGTCAACGCCTTCCAGACTCAACTCGACGATCCCGACCTCGAGCGCCCGGACGCAACCTCGGCCTGGCCCGCAGATCTGGTGCTTTCGGCGTTGGCCGACGACCCCAACTGGAGCGGCGCATACCCCTGGACAGGCTTTTGAGAGTCCATAGCTGCAGGCTCTTAGTCACGGGTCCTTCGATCGCTTCATCGAGCCGGTGGCGAGCGATGCCACGATTGGGGTGGTGGCTCCTGCCCGACGGTTTTGGCCGACCCACTGCCAACCGACGCCAAAGAGGGCGCGCTCGCCTCGGCATACCTGAAGCTGTGGCCGGAAGTCTCGCGTCAGCAGTGGCCTGAAGTGCGGCGGGACGCGGACCGGTTGGGTGCCGTTCGCCGCGCCGCTTCATGGGACCGGCTGCTCCGAGAGGTCGACTCGGAACGTCTTGGTATGCCGCCGCCCCGGATCGTGGATTGGGTGCGGCAAGCGCTCGCGTGAGTGAGCTCGCTGGCAATGGATGTGGCGGGCAGCCAAACATGCATACATGGATGCGACCTGGGGTTTTGCCCTGAATTGGCCAACTTCGCATGTTTGAGTGCCCGCCAGCCCACTAGACGATGGCGTATGCCGAGTTGAGGGCAAACAGCGCGAAGCCGGCGGTCAGCGCGAGCGGGCCAAAACGGCTCGTGTCACCCTCGTGCGCTTCGTGCACGATGTCCTCGATCACTCCGAGATCAGTACTCCACCAGTGAGCGCCAACACGGCCAGCGTGATGACGTCGGGGCGTCCCGCAGCGCGAAGTAACCCAACGCAGCGCCAATAAAGACGGGGATGGCGAACGCGGCGCCCAACTTAAGGCGCTTGGCCCGCGCCACCCCGGCACGCCGAAAGGACGCCAAAGCGGCAAAACCCTCAGGTATGTCGGCAGGCACCTGACCGAGCGCCAGTCGCGGTGCCGATCATGACACCGTCGCTGAATTTAACGAGGGAGACCCCGGTGTAGATCGCCAGCGGCCCCGCTCGAGCCGCCGGCTCCCATGAGGCGGGTTTTGACGATCCCGATGATCCGCTCGATGCCAACGAACAGCAGACCACCCGCAGCGAAGGCCAAGATGGGAACCACGGGGTCGATGACGCCATGGCTTCGGGTAGCAACTCGAGCCCGACGACGCCAACACGACTCCTGCAGCCAGATGCAGCGCCAAACTGAGCGTCCGCTCGGAGATGTCGAAGGTTTCGGCGGCGAGCGCACCGAGGACGTTGCCGACGGCGGGCAGCGCCGCGAAGGCATGCACGCGGGCAGGGCGCGGAGCAGAATGGCGGGATGGACTTCTTGCGCGCAATGCCAATCCTGACCGTGGCCGATCTGCGGGCGGCCGTGACGACATACCAGCGGCTGTTGGGGGTTGACGTGTTGATGAATCCCGGGTGGATCGCGACGCTCGGCTCCGATCGATCCGCGGCGATGCTCTCGCACTGTTAGCCCAGCTGTGATCGCGCTCGCTGTTGACCTCATCGGTGGCTTCGGCTTTGTGCTCCTGCTGGTCGCGGTCCACGAGTACGGCCACTACGCAGGAGGTCGGATGCTGGGCGTGCCCGCCGACTCCATACGTGTCGAGCTAACAGGCAATCCGCCGCACGTAGCTCTGCGCGATGACGAGCGAGCGCCGGGTACTCCCGCTCTTTGCCGCGCGGGAACTGGTCCACCGTCACCGAAAGCCGCAGCAGCCACTGGGTGAGGTGTCTGGCTAACGGTTCTTGCGGCCACGCGGACTCGGCGAAGCTGGTTTCAAAAGTCGTGTGCCAATCCCGAAGGCCAACACCAAGCCGCTCAGTGACCAGATGATCCACTGCGGCGTGTTGCCGGTGGAGTCGAAAAGTGAAGGCATGAGAAGAATGAGCGCGATTGTTGATAGCGCCAGGCCGACCAGGCAACACAAGAAGGGCCAGGGTGTTCGACTCGCCATCAAGGCATCCCGGAGAGGTTGTCAGCCTCACGCCTTCTGCGCATGTCGAGGACCATGAGTCCGAGCGCAATCCCGATGGCCAAGGGCACGAATAGTGACCCACCCGCAAACGGAGCGACGGCTACTCCAAGAACAACGCAGAGGCCAGCACCCAGCCACGCGACCATTTCGTTTCTCATAGAATTGCTCACCCTTCGATCCCTTCTTCTCGAGTGTCGCCTTGTGCGAAAAGGCAATTCTCGAGTGTAGGCAGCGTGGTGGCCTCACGCATCCCTTGATAGCGATCCGGCCAGCACCGCGTCGTACACAGCAAGCGCGGCACGCGCGCCCCAGAGCGAACGAGGGCCGCCGAACGTGTCGCCGGCTCCCGCGGTTAGGCAGGTGATGGCGACCGCGTCGCTCGCGGTACCGGTGCCAGGAACGCCAGCCTCGGACAGCGCTTGAGTTTTGGCCTCGGTCACCGTCATCACCATGTTGACCAGCGCCGCGTTGGTCAGGCGGACGGGCAGTTGAACGACGATGTTGATCGTCTCTGGCTTCCACGGGGTGAAACCGCGGGTGCGATCCGCGGCCCAGGTCGGCGAGGTGACACCTACTGTGGCGTCGACTCGGACCTCATCCTCAACCCGGGTCTGCACGCACGTTACGTCGGCGGCAGCCATGACGTGATGCCGAGCCCACACCCGACAGAGGCCGACGAGAGCATCGTGACCGGCTCCGCGAAGCGCCAACACGAAGCACCGCAATAGCCGGGGCCTGGCCCGACCATCCCAAAAGGGGTCACGAGACGCGTGTGCGGTGAGCGTGCGATCGCGGACCCGGCAAGACCACGCGCTCGCCGTCGATCATCCGAACCGTTAGGTCGGTGCCGTAGACGTCGCTGAGCAACTCCGGCGTGAGCACCTCAGCTGGGGTGCCGGTCACAACGCGCTTGCCGTGGTGCAGCAGAATCAGGCGGTCCGAGAAGCGGGCTGCGGTGGTCAGGTCGTGCATCGCCGCGACTACGCTCAACCCGTCCGTATGCCGAAGGTCGTCCACGAGCTCCAGCACGGCCATTTGATGGCCTAGGTCGAGCGCCGAAGTCGGCTCGTCGAGAAGAAGAATCGGGGCCTGTTGAGCGATGGCCCGGGCGACAACGACCCGTTGTGCTTCGCCGCCCGACAGCGCCCGCACCGGTCGGTCCGCGAACTCCGCGAGGTCGAGGCGGCGCAACACGGCCACGGAAATGTCGCGGTCGGCCTTAGACTCGCTCGACAGCCAGCCCAAATGGGCGGTGCGGCCCAGCAAGACGTACTCCATCACCGACATGCCCTCGGGCAGCATCGGGTTTTGTGGCATCAGCGAAATATCGGTTGCTTTGGGCTCAGCCGCGCCCGCGAACACCTCGCCACGGTGGTCGGTCAACCCGGCCAGGGTGCGCAGCAGCGTGGATTTGCCGGCACCGTTAGGGCCGATGACGCCCAGCCACTCGCCGGGGTGCAGGTCAAGATCGACACCCTCCAGCACGGTCTCACTCGCGTAGGAGACGTACAGGTCGCGGGCTGACAGGACG
>JBBQNO010000047.1:0-16386 GCA_038330045.1 Actinomycetales bacterium
GGACGCATCGTCGGCTCCACCGCCTCCGAAGCCGGCCGGGTTCATGTCCTCGCCACGATCAACGCCGCCGCGACGCGGGTCGCGCGCACAGGCGACACGACATACACGTTGGGTCGTAGTGATCTGCGCCGTGCGATCACCCAAGGCCGCGAGTCCAACCTGGTGCTCTTTGTCGTGGACGCCTCCGGCTCGATGGCGGCGCAAAAGCGAATGGTCGAGGTCAAGACTGCGGTGCTCTCCATGCTGGTGGACGCCTACCAGCGCCGCGACCGGGTCGGCGTCATCACCTTCCGCGGGGCCGACGCGCAGGTTGCGCTGCCGCCGACCTCGTCGGTCGAGGCCGCCGCCCGCTGCCTGTCTGAGTTGGGCCACGGAGGCCGCACCCCGCTCGCCGAGGGACTGCTGACCGCCGCCCGTGTGCTGAGCGCCGAACGGATTAGAGACCCCCGCCGCCGCGCCCTGCTGGTCTTGGTGACCGATGGCCGGGCCACGTCCGGCAAGGACGCGCTGGCAAGGGCGCGCACCATCGCTGACCAGTGGGGCTCCACCGGAGTCCAAGCGGTCGTCGTCGATTGTGAAGCGGGCAAGTTCCGGATGCGGCTCGCGAGTGACTTGGCGAAGCGGATGGGCGCCGAACACGTCGCTCTCGGCGAGGTCGGCGCGAGCGCGCTGGTCGATGTTGTGCAGACACGAAGGGTTGCCTGATGGTCCAAGGAGTCCCCACCAACGTGGCCGACGACGGGCTGACCACGCGCCAGCGCCGCAACCGGCCGCTGGTCATGCTGCACTCCGGCGACGGCAAGGGGAAGTCGACGGCCGCCTTCGGGCTCGCGCTGCGCGGCTGGAACCAGGGTTGGTCGATCGGGGTCTTCCAGTTCGTGAAGTCCGCCAAGTGGCGCATCGGCGAGCAGACCGCCCTCGAAACGCTGAACGACCTGCACACGCAGACCGGTCAGGGTGGCCCGATTGAGTGGAACAAAATGGGCTCCGGCTGGTCCTGGTCGCGCAAAGAGGGCAGCTCTGACGAGCACGAACAAGCCGCCGCTGAGGGCTGGCAGGAGATCAAACGCCGCCTTGCCGAAGAACGCCACACCCTCTACGTGCTGGACGAGTTCACTTACCCAATGAAGTGGGGCTGGGTCGACGTCGACGATGTCGTAGCCACGCTGCAGGCCCGCACCGGCCACCAACACGTCGTCATCACCGGCCGCAACCCCGACTCCCGCTTGGTCGACATCGCCAATCTGCACACTCAGATGACCGAGATCAAGCACCCCTTCAACGAGGGCCAAAAGGGCCAGCGGGGCATCGAGTGGTGACCTCACCTTCCGAGTCCCCGAAACACCTGCCTCGCATCCTGATTGCGGCGCCGGCCTCGGGCCAGGGCAAGACCACCGTCGCGGTCGGGATGATGGCTGCGCTGACGCGGTGGGGGTATGCCGTGGCACCGGCCAAATCGGGTCCGGACTACATCGACCCCGGCTACCACGCGCTGGCCACCGGCCGCCCTGGCCGCAACCTCGACCCCTGGATGGTCGACGAAGCCGATGTGGTGCCGCTCTTCGCGCACGGATTTAACACCCCTGAGCCCGCCGACGTGGCGATCATCGAGGGCGCTATGGGGTTGTTTGATGGGCGCCTGGGCACCGATGGGTTCGCCTCCAGCGCGCACCTGGCGCGGCTGACCCACACCCCCGTGGTCATTGTCGTCGACATCTCTTCGGCCTCGCGCACCATTGCCGCCACCATCCACGGTCTGCGCACCTTCGACCCCCGCATCACCGTTGCCGGGGTCGTGCTCAACCAGTCCGGCAGTGCTAGGCACGCTGCCGAAGTACGCCGCACGGTTGAAGCCACCGGCATGACGGTGCTGGGGGTCCTGCCCCGCGACGCCGGGATCAGCGCGCCCTCGCGCCACCTGGGGTTGGTGCCCGCCGCCGAACGCCCCGATGCCGCCGCCACGCTGGAGCGTTTGGCCGAGCAGGTCGAGCAGTTCATTGATCTCGACGCCGTGTTGGCGTTGGCCCGCTCGGCCCCGGACTTGGACGTCACGCCGTGGCAGCCGGTCGCGGCGCTAGGCGCTGGCGCGGCTATGGATGGGCATAAGCCCGTGGTGGCCATCGCGGGGGGCCGGGCGTTCACCTTCAGGTATGCCGAGACCGAAGAACTCTTGCGCGCTGCCGGGTGCGACGTGGTCACGTTCGACCCCGCCACCGACGCTGGCCTGCCCTCCGGAGTGGCCGGGCTGTACTTGGGTGGCGGATTTCCTGAGGTCCACGCCGCCGCCCTGAGCGGTAACGAATCACTGCGCCGCGACATCCGGGACGCCATCGGTGCCGGCCTCCCGACCGTGGCCGAGTGCGCTGGCCTGCTCTATCTCTGCGACGTCGTCGAAGGCCAGCCGATGGTCGGGGCCGTCGAAGCGAACGCCGACATGCACCCCCGCCTGACGCTCGGCTATCGTGAAGCCCGTCTGGCCGTCGATTCGCTGCTGGGGCCTGCGGGCACCGCCGTCAGAGGCCACGAATTCCATCGAACTCGCACTGACCCCGCCGCATCGACCTCCCCGGCCTGGCGGATGCTCGAAGCCTCCGGCGACACGCGGCCTGACGGCTTTGCCCTCGACCCAGCGGGCACCGGCACGCCGACCCTGCACGCGGCATACCTGCACGTGCACTGGGCCGGGAACCCGCACCTCGCCGCGAGCTTCGCCGCTGCCGCGCGCGCCTTCTATCCCGGCCAACGCGTTCCGCCTGCCCAGGAAACGACCCCCCGACCGGTTCGGCCCCGCGCCGGCGCACCTGTCATCGCAGCGCCGGCTGCAGTCTCGATTTCACACGGCATCAATCTCGACCACCACGGCGACCGCGAAGTCGGCCCAGGGTTAGTCGACTTTGCCGTCAACGTCCGGTTCCCGAAGCCCCCGCAGTGGCTGGCCGACGTCATCACCCACGGCGTCGGCGACCTTGGTGCCTACCCCGATCCGACCGAAGCCCGCGCAGCGATCGCGGCCCGGCACGGCGTCAGTCTCGACATGGTGCTGCCCACCAACGGCGGCGCCGAAGCGTTCACCCTCATCGCCCAGGCCATTGCAGGTCGCCATCCGCTTGTGGTGCACCCCCAGTTCACCGAGCCTGAGGCCGCCCTTCGCCGCGTCGGCCGACTGCCCGAGCGACACCTGCTGCATGCTGACCACGACTTCGCCCTCGATCCCAGTGCGGTCCCCGCAGCCGCCGACCTGGTGATGGTGGGCAACCCGACGAACCCCACCGGCGTGCTGCATTCACACGAATCACTCACCGCACTGCGCCGCGCCGGTCGCACGCTGGTCCTTGACGAAGCCTTCATCGATGCCGTGCCGGGGGAGCCCGAGTCGATGATCGACCCTGAAATGGAGGGCCTGCTCGTCGTGCGTTCGCTGACCAAGACGTGGGGGTTGGCAGGGCTGCGCGCCGGGTATGCCGTCGGAGACCCCGTCTTGATCGCCCAGCTCGAAGCGTTCCAGTCGCCGTGGTCGGTGTCGTCGCTGGCCGCGTCAGTCATGGTGGCCACCGCCTCACCTGAAGCGACCGCCGAGTCCGATCGGGGAGCGGCCGAACTGCGGTTGTGGCGCGAACACCTGGTAGCCGGTCTGCGGCGGCTCGGGTTAGCGCCCGTCGCCGGGGTGGCCCCGTTCGTGCTGGTTCAACTGGGTGCCGGTGCGCACGTCTCCTTACGCGCAGCGGGGTTTGCGGTTCGCCGTTGCGACACCTTCCCCGGGCTGGACGAGACGTGGGTGCGCATCGCCGCCCGCCCCGGCGCCCTGGTGGATTCTTTGGTGGAACAGATCGAGCGAATCATTGAGGCCCCACGCGGGTCTACGAATTCGCTGGTCACGTCGTTGGGGCACAGCGCATGAGTCTTGTTTTGCCAGTGCACGCCGCGCACGTTTTGATCACGCACGGTGGGCCGCGGGTCAGTGAAACCGTGCATTCGCTACTCGACCAGGGGGCCACCGTGACCCTTGCCGACTCCGGCTCGACCGGCGGTGGTGCTGCCGCCTCCTTGGTGAGCGACCCCCGGGTGGCGGATCTGCGCTCTCGCGGTTTGGTGACGATGGACGCTGACCCCGACCTGTCGGCATACGACGTGGTGGTGCGCGACCCGAGCCGCCTGCCCGGTGCCGACGTTGCTGAGCCTTCGAAAGGTAACGGTCACGTGGTGCTGCTCGGTGGTGGACTTGGTGCGCCGGGCTTGATGACCATCGACGGGCTCGAAGCAATCCGAGCCGCTGACGTGCTGGTCTGCGACCGGTTGGCGCCGTTGGGTTTGCTGACTCAAGCGCGGCCCGACTGCCAGATCATCCACGTCGGAAAGATCCCGCGCGGCGACTTCACCCCGCAGGAACAGATCAATGCGACGCTGGTCGAGCACGGGCTGGCCGGTCGATACGTCGTGCGACTCAAGGGCGGTGACTCGTTCGTCTTCGGGCGTGGCGGCGAAGAATGGAACGCCTGCGTCGAGGTTGGCCTGCCGGTCACGGTCATCCCTGGGGTGACGTCCTCCATTGCGGCACCAGCGTTGGCGGGCGTGCCAGTCACGCACCGACACCTCAGCCAGGGGTATGTCGTGGTCTCAGGTCACGTCACCCCGAGCGACCCCCGCTGCGACGTGAACTGGGCCGGGCTCGCAACGCTCAACCTGACCATCGTCATCCTGATGGGGGTGGCTGCCCTCGACGAGATCAGCGCGACGCTACAAGAGCACGGGTTGGACCCTCATACGCCCGCGATGTCCGTGGCCGATGCAGGTATGCCGAGTCAGCGAAGCGCGACTGGCACCCTGGAATCCATCGTCGCCCTTGCCGCCGATGCGGGGGTCAGCGCCCCGGCGGTCACCGTCATTGGCCCCGTCGTTGGGGCGCTCGTGCCGCAGTTTCGCCGGTAAGCGGCGCTCAAACCTGGTATTCAAGGTCGTAATGGTGGATGCCATCCTCATCAACCCTGAGGTGAAGCATTCCGGTCAGGCCTTTCAGGTCACCGCTGCCGGATCCAGGCACGACCTCGTAGTGCATGGTCTGCGAACCGTTGCGCATCGTGGCGAACTGTTGGAGCACAAAACCTCCCTCTCGTCCCTTGAGGCGGCCGTGAACGGTCTCCATTGCTACATACCCGGCAGACCCACTCTGCGGGTCGCCGCCGGACAGCATCAGGCCAACACCTGTTCCTTCAAAATCGCCACGGAAGGTTTTGGTGAAGTCGAACCGGCCTATCGCGCCGCCGACTTCTGCATTACCGGGAGTCATCTCGACCTCAAATGTGCCCCGCGCAAAGTTCGTCATGAAGCATCTTAACCAGGGCACCGGACCAGGGAAGGCAGAATTACGAAAGCCCTGGCGCTGCGGCAGAGAGGTTCTCGATACTGCCGGACAGGATCGTCTCGATGTTTTCGGTGATGTGTTCCACCGGCCAGTCCCACCAGGCCAGCTCGAGGAGCCGCTCGACGTCAGCCGCGTCATACCTGCTCCGGATGTGTCTCGCCGGGTTGCCGCTGCCCACGCCATAGTCGGGCACGTCATCGACCACGACCGACCCTGAGGCGACTATTGCCCCGTGGTGGTCCTCCTCGACATCGGAGCCTCAGCCTTCGGGGCGCTGGGTTGGCGTTGCTTGGCACCTTGGCGTCGGCTCTGCAGGCTGCGCTGGCCGACCCGGACGAACGGCTGTCAGCAGTCGTCGTGTTTGCGACCGCAGCCTCAGGCATCGCGGTGGCTGGAGTGGGTGCGGCGTTCTGGGCGCTCATGGCCGGCCTAGTGGTCCGCCGGCCTAGTGGTCCGATTCGTCCTGCGCCTCGGGGCGCTGAGCCACCGGGTCATCGACGGCCCAGGACCCCACGTGTAACGCCAGAAAGTCACATGTCCTGTGTGGTGTCGCGTGATATGTGACGCTCAGCCACGGCACGTGGGGCGCTGCCTCAGTGAAGCACGAGGGAGAGAGAGCCAGGCCACAACATCGGGTATGCCGTGAGCCTGGGTGATCGGTGGCGGTTCAGATTGCGGCCGCGCGACTACAACCACCGGGATTCCCAGGGCAGCAGCAGCATCCAGCTTGGCGCTGGTGTATGCGCCGCCCGAGTCTTTCGTCACCACCACATCCACGCCGTGCTCGCGCATCAGCGCGATTTCGGAGGGAGTGGCATACGGCCCCCTATCCTGCACCATCGACCACTCCGGTCCTGGTGGGTCCATGGGGTCAACGACCCGAAGCAACACGTGCTCCGCGTTCAACCCCTTAAAGAAGGGCACACTTTGGCGGCCGGTGGTCACAAAAGGTCTGCGACCGAGTCGCTCGACGGCGTCTCGCCCCGCGGCCAGGTCGCCTACCCAGTGCCACGCCCGGGCATCGCGATGACCGCTCCAACCCGGCCGGACGAGCCGCAGCAACTCGACCCCCTCAACAAGACCCGTGGCTGTGACGGCGTTGGCCGACATCCGGGCCGCGAACGGGTGGGTGGCGTCAACGAGGTGGGTGATGCCACGCTTACGCAGATAGCGAGCTAACCCTGACGCCCCGCCGAACCCACCGATACGCACGCGACCGACGGGCAGTCTGGGCGAGCTCACTCTGCCAGCCAGCGACGACTCGATATCGAACCCCTGGTCGATGAGGGCGTGAGCCAGCGCGCGGGCTTCGGCCGTCCCCCCGAGCACGAGCACATTCGGACCTTGGCTCAGCACCTGGTAACTCTACGGCCAGTGCACCGTCGCGGGTGATGCCGCCGGGGTTCACTCCTTCCCGTCGAACCGCTCGTCTTTCTTGTCTTGAGGTAGACGACGGCTGACGGTCACCAGCCCCCCGCCGATGGCGAGTAGACCGATCGCGGCTAGCGCCACAGGCCCGGCGATGCTGCTACTGGAGGCCGGAATCGTGCTGGAATCTTTCTCAACGGGCATCGCGGGGTCATCATCGATCCTCCGCTGCAGACGGAGTGAATAAAGGTCCGAGGCACCCGAAGAAAGCATCTTGGCGCCTAGATAGCCAGCCGGGAGGGGGCTGGCTGGGGCCAAAGAGTTTGGAATGTCTGAGGCAGGTGACACCCCCGAGATCAGCACTGCAGCAATAACACTGCCTAACGGCATGGAAGACTTCATCGATACGGGAATTTTTATCACGGTAGGCAGCAGGGCGGGATTATCGACACTGCTGAAGAACTCTATGAATATACATGCGATCGGTTAGTAAGCGCTAGTAATTTAATGCTTAACAAAATAGACATACGAATAGTGCGAAGGACGTCAAGGCAACGCAACGTATGCTGCCAGCGCGCCACAGCACAGCGTCAACGAAACGGAGCCACGGTGAACGATCGCGGGCATGAAACACGGACGAGCGGGGCCCTGCTGGTCGTCGGTGGCAACAGCGGTGCCGGCAAATCCACCGTGACCGCAGCGCTGTGTCGCTCGTGGGCGCGCGCGGGGCTCGACGTCGTGCCGTTCAAAGCGCAAAACATGTCGAATCACTCGGCCGTCACCCCCGATGGTGGGGAGATCGGACGCGCGCAAGCAATGCAGGCTCTGGCCGCCAGAGTCGACACCGACCGGCGGATGAACCCCATCCTGCTCAAACCTACGAAGTGCGCCACCAGCCACGTTGTCGTGCTCGGCGACGAGGTCGGCAGCACCGACGCCCGCGGTTACGCCCAGACCGCCCAAGACCTGAAACCTGTGGTGCTCGACGCGCTGAACGGGCTTCGCCACGACCACGACTGGCTGATTGCCGAGGGCGCTGGGGGAGCGGCTGAGATCAACCTACTCGATCGCGATCTGGTCAATCTGCCCCTCGCCGCAGCGGCCGGCATACCTGCTGTGTTGGTGGTGGACATCGACCGAGGCGGGGCCTTCGCCACCGCCCACGGGACCATCGACCTCCTGCCGCCGCACTTGCGCGTGCAGATCGCCGGCATCGTGTTCAACCAATTCCGTGGTGACCCGTCGCTGCTGGAGAGCGGCATCGCAGACCTCGAGCAACGCACCGGTGTACCCGTCTTAGGCGTGCTGCCGCACCTCGGCGACCACCCCATGCTCGGCGTCGAGGACTCGCTCGACATCGGCACCACACCGCAAAGCCACGGGGAGGCCGCTGCTCCTGTGCGGGTGGCCGTGATTCGGCTGCCACATCTGTCGAATCCGTCCGACTTCGACCCGCTGGTCATGGAGCCCGACGTTGACCTGCGCTGGGCCACGAGCCCCGGCGACCTCACTAACGCCGACCTCGTCATCCTTCCCGGCAGCCGCGCCACGGTGAATGATCTGCAGTGGCTGCGCGAGCGCGGGCTCGACGAGGCAGTTGGGCGTACGAAGGGGTGGGTGGTCGGGCTGTGCGCGGGCTACCAAATGTTGGGCCAACGCATCAACGACGAGGTCGAATCGGGCGAGGGGGCCGTCGACGGGCTCGGCCTGCTCGACGTCGAGACCACGTTCGAATCGCCCAAGGTGGTCTCACGAGCTGGTGGGCATGCGGTTGATACCCCGGTCGGCATTCCTGTCACTGGCTACCACATCAGGTGGGGCCGACCTCGCGGAGCCGCTCGTCCGTGGCTTGAGTTGGACGGGACCCCCGAAGGAGGGCGAAGCGCTGACGGCAGCGTCTGCGGCACCAGCCTGCACGGGGTGCTCGATGGCGACGAGTTCCGGCACGCACTCCTGGCCGACGTCGCAGCCGCACGGGGTCGCACCTTCACGCCCGCCCCTCGGCCGTATGCCGCAGCCCTCGAAGACCATCTTGAGCACCTCGCCGATTGGGTCGAGGAGTACGTCGACATCGATGCACTTCGCACCCTAGGTGCCACCGCGACTGCCCCCGGAGACGGGCCGGGATGGACATGATCACCCTCATCCTCGGCGGCACCCGGTCCGGCAAATCAGCCCACGCCGAAGCCTTGGTGGCCACCCTTGCGACTGCGCACGGGCTCGGGGTGCGCTACGTCGCCACCGCCGAAGTCGATCCCACCGACGCCAACCATGTCGCTCGGATCACGGCCCACCAAGAGCGTCGCCCGGCTCACTGGATCAGCGCTGAGTGTCCCCGACCCGACGACCTGCTCCGCGAGCTGCGGGAGGCTCCGGAGATGGTTCTGGTGGACTCGCTGGGCTCCTGGCTAGTGCGCCACCGCGACTTCGTGACCGACACGCCGGCGCTGCTTAGTGCCCTGCAGTCACGCACCGCCCCTACGGTCCTGGTCAGCGAAGAGGTCGGTCTGGCCGTGCACCCGCCCACGCCGCTGGGCCGGATGTATGTCGACGCCATCGGCACCCTCAACCAACAGGTGTCGCGGATCGCGGACCGAGCGACGTTTATCGTGGCCGGGCGACCCCTAGAGCTCGGCCGGTGAGCATCTCGACGCGGGCGCTCGCCGTAGCGGCAGGGCTCATCCTCGATCGACGCTTCGGTGAGCCGCCCACGCACTGGCACCCCGTGGCCTGGTTCGGCACCGCAATGACCGCGTTCGAGCGCCGCACCTATGCCGACACGCGCGCTCGTGGGACTGTATACGCACTGGTGGGGGTGGGTGTAGGTGCCGCATCCGGTCGGCTCCTCGGCCGGGCCGCCCCCGCAACGGCCGTCGCAACCGCGGTGTGTGTGGCCGGCCGGGAGTTGCGCTCGGTCGCGGCCCAGATTGAGAACTTCGTCCTCGCCGACGACCTGGCCGGAGCCCACACGGCATTACCGTCGCTGGTCGGGCGCGACCCCACCGACCTCGACACCAGCCAGATTTGCGCGGCCGTCATCGAGTCCGTCGCTGAGAACTCGGTCGATGCCGTCGTCGCGCCCGTGTTTTGGGGCGTCCTGCTGGGGGCACCAGGGGCGTGCGCCTACCGCGCGATCAACACGATGGACGCGATGGTGGGCCATCGCGGAGCCCAATACGGACGATTCGGTACCGCCGCTGCGGTCGTCGACGACGTCGCCAACTACGTGCCAGCCCGGATTTTCGCGGTCATGGTTGCCGTGGTGCAGCCGAACGAGGCCTCGGCCATCGCAAGGTTGGTAACCCGCGACGCGAGTGCCCACCCGTCACCGAACGCAGGCGTTGCCGAAACCGCTATGGCCGCCGTGCTGGGCCGCGAACTGGGCGGTCCGCTGCACTATGGCCCGTTGCGTGAGGATCGTCCGCGCCTCGGTGATGGAGCACGGCCGACCGCTGCAGACGTGACGCGGGCGATCGAGATCAGCCGACGAGTTGAGCGTGCCCTGACTGCTCTTCTGATCGTGGGGTCTGCGCGCAGGTTGCTGCGTCGAGGGCTTGGTCGAGGTCGTTGATTAGGTCGCGGGCATCTTCGAGCCCGACCGCTAGGCGAAGTAGGGACTCGGCGGGGCGCGCTGGTCCGTCCACGGGGCGATGCGTCAAGGACGCCGGGTGCTGGATCAAGGTGTCGACGCCGCCGAGAGAGACGGCGTGACCGATGAGGGTGCACGATTGCGCCACCACGATGGCCTGCTCAAACGAAGCGACTTCGAAGGCCAACACCGCCCCCGGTCCCGACATTTGCGCGCCGACGAGCCCGCGCGGATCGGCCCCTGGCAGCCCCGG
The DNA here is from genome assembly GCA_038330045.1 of Actinomycetales bacterium. GTDB lineage: Bacteria > Actinomycetota > Actinomycetes > Actinomycetales > Dermatophilaceae > Ornithinicoccus. The sequence continues at coordinate 10,570 of JBBQNO010000047.1, forward strand.
ATAGTGCACCGCATGAACCGCGGGGTGCGCGCTCAGCCAGGTGGCGACGACGCCGGCGGTGGCCTGCTGGGCCCGCACCCGCACCGGCAGGGTTTGCAGGCCTCGGTGCGCCTGGTAGGCGGCCATCGGATACAGAATGCCTCCGGTGAGCGCCCGCACACTACGAATGCGGGCGGCCCATTCCTCGTCGGTGGCGATGACTCCGGCCAGCAGGTCGCCGTGACCGCCGATGAACTTGGTGGCGGAATGAAGAACGATGCGCGCGCCCTGAGCGATGGGTTGTTGAAGCACCGGGGTCCCAAAGGTGTTGTCGACCAACACCGGCACATCGCCCGAGGCCGCCGCGACGGCGGAAATGTCCACGAGATCGAGGGACGGGTTGGACGGGGTTTCGACGATCACTAGCCCGGTGGTTTTGGTGATGGCGTTGGCGACCTCGTGCTCGGCGGCATACGTCACGGATGTTCCGAGTAATCCGGTGGCCAAGATGTGGTCACTGCCGCCGTAGAGCGGGCGTACCGCCACGATGTGCGGCTTCCCGGCTGCGACGCAGGCCAGCAAGGTCGCTGACAACGCGGCCATTCCCGACGCAAAGGCCACACCCTGGTTCGCACCTTCGAGATCGGCCAATGCGCGCTCGAACCGAGCAACTGTTGGGTTCCACAGCCGCTGATAGATGGCGCTCTGTCCCGGCTGCAAGGACCCGCCTGTGGCCAGATGTTCGTAAGCCGCGCCGCCAGTCTCGACGTCCGAGACCGGGTTAGTGCTGGACAGATCGATTGACGGCACATGGAGACCCAAACCGGCGAGATCGTCGCGCGCGCCATGAACGGCTCTAGTGTCGAATGAAGAATGATGAGTCTGCATGCCCCAATGATGCGAATAATGCGGCGGAAATGCAAGAAGCCTCAGTATCTACGGTTTACGCTATGCTAGCGCGCAGATATTGCTGACGCAAGATGATTCGATGACGGTGTTCTCGTCGCAGATTCTTCGCTGAAAGGGCTATACGCTGACCGGCATGGCGAAACAGGCACCCCGGGCAGAAGCCCAAACCCTCGATGCGACTGACCGCACGTTGATCGCGCTGTTGGAACGCGACGGACGGGCCTCCAATGCCACCCTTGCCCGCGAGGCTGGCATTGCGGAGTCCACCTGCCTGGTACGCGTGCGCTCGCTGCGTGAGCGCGGCGTCATTCGGGGGATCCACGCCGACATCGACCCCCACGCCGTTGGACGCCCCGTGCAGGCGATGATCGCGGTGCGCTTTGGCGGTCACCGGCGGAGCCACTTCGAGCAATTTCGTGATGAAGTCCCGCGCCTGCCGGGCGTGACGGCGGCTTATCACGTGGCGGGTGCCAACGACTACGTGGTGCTGGTCGCCGCAGAATCCGCAGATGCCCTGCGGGACTTCGTGCTCGACCACCTCACCAGCCGGCCGGGGGTGCTGCACGCCGAGAGTTCGTTGATTTTCGAGTCGTTGCGAGGCCAAGGAACGTTGGCATGACCAACTATCTCGACCTCCAGTTGGTGGCCCTGGCAGGGCAGAGCAGACTCTTACCGGGACCCAGCGCGGAGGATGTCGTGCGGGCGGTGGCGGCTCGCAAGGCGCTGGAACGGTTCTTAATGGGGTACCGCGGGGCGCTCAACGAGATGTTGACCAAGGTCAAGATCCTGAAAGATGAGTTTGAAGTGGTGCACGAGTATTCACCGATCGAGCACGTCAGTTCGCGGATGAAATCCCCAGAATCGATCATGGCCAAAGTCGAACTGCGTGGGGTGGAGCGTGACTTTGCGGCTATTCGTGCCAATATTTTCGACATCGCCGGTATTCGCATTACCTGCTCGTTCATCTCCGACATCCATCTCTTGGCCGATATGTTGACCAGGCAACGGGACGTCATGACGTTGCAGGTCAAGGATTACGTCGCCAACCCCAAGCCCAACGGATATAAGAGCTTGCACGTGATCGTCTCGGTGCCGGTCTTTATGTCCGATCGGGTCGAGGACGTGCCGGTCGAGTTGCAGATCCGTACCGTCGCGATGGACTTCTGGGCCAGCCTCGAGCACAAGATCTACTACAAGTACGACCGCGACGTGCCTGCCCACATAGTCCGGGAGCTCAAGAGGGCTGCTGACGTGGCGAACGACTTGGACCAGACCATGGAAAACCTGCGATCCGAGGTCAAAGCACTCCACCCTTGACCCTCACGCGGCGTGAGCGCTCACAGTGCTCGTATGACAGCCAACCACACAGAGGCAATGACAGATCGACGTATGCAGATGCGCACAGTGGGCCCCGTTGCTGACGATTTCGGCGTGAGTGGTGCGCACCCTGCACCACTATGGGCAGCGGTCGACAACAAATTCGGCGAGCTCAATTCGCTGGCCGAGGCACTTGCTCGAGCCATGGAGGCAGAAATGAACGGATATCAGATCGGCAAGGACGAGCAGCGCGAACTCTTCGGAGAGGCTTTCAGCGACGAGTACGCCGCCGAAGCCGAAGAGCGTTGGGGCGATTGCGATATGTGGGCACAATCGCAGCAGCGCACGAAGAGCTACACCAAAGAGCAGTGGCGGCACGTCAAGACGGAGATGGACGAGGTCAACGAAGCGTATGCCGAGTTGCTGACCTCGGGTGTCCCGGCGAGTGATGTCGCTGCGATGGATGTGGCCGAGCGAATCCGCCTGCACATCAGTGAGTGGTTTTACGACTGTTCGCCGCATTTTGCGCACGACGCAATCGTCGCCAATTCGGCTCGTCAGGGCTGAGATCTGACTGAGTGTGGACGAAGAGGCCGCGCTGTCAGTGTGCTCACCTACGCTGCCCCTCATGTCCCCGATTCAGCCGCCACAGCCTCGGGGGCATGAGTATGCCGGCTCCTTTGTCGCCTTCGAAGGCGGTGACGGCGCGGGCAAGTCCACCCAGATTCGCCTCCTCGCGAACGTGCTTACCGAGGCTGGCCGTGACGTCGTGGTCAGCCGAGAGCCGGGCGGCACCGACGTCGGCGCCTCGATCCGCAGCGTCGTGCTGCACGGTGAGCACGTCGATGCCCGCGCCGAGGCTCTGTTGTTTGCAGCGGACCGAGCACACCACGTCGCAACCGTGATCCGCCCCGCTCTGCAGCGGGGGGCCGTCGTGCTCTGCGACCGATTCATGGACTCCTCGATCGCCTATCAAGGGGTTGCGCGCGCGTTGGACCGCGACCAGATCCGAGACCTCTCGCTGTGGGCCACCAGCGGTTTGCTGCCCGACCTGACGGTGTTGCTCGATGTGGACCCAGCCCAGGGGCGAACGCGCCGAGGGGCGGTACACGACCGACTGGAGTCTGAGGGCGATGCCTTCCACGCCCACGTGCGGCAAGGCTTCCTCGACCTCGCGGGGCAGGCTCCCGAGCGCTACCTAGTGCTAGACGCCTCCCGCCATCAACGCGAGCTGCACGCCGAGGTCGCCAGCGCCGTCGACGTGCTTACGGGCCAAGCGCTCGCGGATACCGCGCGGGAGACCAGGCGGTGAGCGTCTTCGATCAACTCGTCGGCCAGGGCCGGGTGGTCGAGGCTCTTCGAACGGCGGCCACCCACCATGACTCGATGACCCACTCGTGGCTGTTGACCGGGCCGCCCGGATCGGGCAGATCTATTGCGGCGCGGGCCTTCGCTGCGGCCCTGCAGTGTGCGCGCGTCGGCAACCCCGGCTGTGGGGTGTGCTCGGCCTGCCACACCACCATGATCGGCAGTCACCCCGACGTGCGAATCGTGGCCACTAACGAGACCTTCATCCGTGTCGACCAGGCCCGAGAGTTGGCCCTGGCGGCGGCTTCGCGCCCGGTGTCGGGACGGTGGCGGGTCTTCATCATCGAGGACGCCGACCGGCTCAACGAGCAAGCCGCCGATGCGTTGCTCAAAGCCCTAGAAGAGCCACCCCCGCGCACCGTGTGGCTGCTGTGTGCGCCGACGCTCGATGACCTGATCGTCACCGTGCGCAGCCGATGCCGTCACCTGCGCCTCGGCACGCCCCCCGTGGAGGCGGTCGCCCAACTGCTGATCAGCCGCGACGGGATCGAGCCCTCAATGGCGCACTATGCGGCCCGGGCGGCCCAAAGCCACGTCGGAGTGGCCAAACGCCTGGCCACCGACGAAGCCGCACGGGCTCGCCGTCGGCGCTACACCGGCATACCCGTGTCGTTGACCAGCATCGGTGCCGCACTGGAGGCCGCACGCATCGTGGTCGACGAAGCCCAGGCGTCGGCGCAGACAGTCTCTGGGGATGATGCCGCCAAGGCCCGGGCGGAGTTGCTACGCCAACTGGGTGCTGATCCGGCGGCCCGCACCCAGCCTCCGGCCGTCCGAGCGCACCTCAAGCAACTCGACGACGATCAGAAGCGGGTGGCCCGCCGCCGTCAACACGACGCCATCGACTCGGCGTTGACCGACCTCTCCTCGGTCTACCGCGACGCGTTGGTCCTGGGCACGGGTGCCTCGGTGGAGGCCATCAACGCCAGCGAGTTAGACCTCGTTCGGTCGGTGGCCCGGGCCATGGGCCCCGAAGAATTGCTCGCTGCTTTGGAGTCGATCTCGCTGGCGCGGGCCAGGCTCACGGCCAACGGAGCGCCGTTGCTGGTGATGGAGGCGATGATGATTGCATTGACCTTGCCGCGTGCTCCAATGAGCGCTCGGTCATGACACGACAGAAGGATGGCGAAGTGGGCACACGTGGGGTTGGACGAGGTCAACGCTCGACACTGAGGCGGCTTAGTGGCGTGGCTGCGCTGACCGGCCTCCTTGCGGTGTCGGCCTGCGACAGTGCTCCGTCCACATCGGCTCCCGAGCAGTCTGGTGAGGACTCGAGTGCGTCCAGTAGCGGTGTGCCGACCACCGGTGACGGGGTGCCCGCTGGGCTCGAAGAGTTCTACGACCAAGAGATCGCCTGGGAAGACTGCGACGGCGGTGAGTGTGGTCGTCTGACGGTGCCGATTGACTACGCAGCCCCCGCCGACGGCTCCATCGAGCTCGCGTTGCTGCGCGTTCCGGCGGGAGATGAAGGTAAGCGCCAAGGCAGCCTGCTGGTCAACCCCGGTGGCCCCGGCGCATCCGGCGTTGAGCACGCCCGTCTCGGCGAAGGGATCGTGTCTGAAGACGTCGCAGCCGCCTATGACATCGTTGGGTTCGACCCGCGTGGCGTGGCCTCGTCGGCACCCATCACGTGCTTCGATGACGCACAGATGGACGAGTGGCTTGGGTCTGACCCCACGCCGGACACCCCGGAGGAGGAGACCGAAGCCGAGCGGCTGCGGCAGGAATTCGCTACTGACTGCGAAGCTGCCGCTCCGGATCTGCTGGGCCACGTCTCGACCGTCGAGGCTGCGCGCGACATGGACGTGCTTCGAGGGGCGTTGGGGGAGGCGAAGATGGACTACCTCGGTCGCTCCTACGGCACCTTCCTGGGCACGACCTACGCTCAGTTGTTCCCGGAGCGAGTCGACCGCCTGGTGCTCGACGGGGCGATCGACCCCAATCTGACGGGGCTGGAGTTGGGCTTGGGGCAGGCGGAGGGCTTCGAGCAGGCCACCCGCGCCTACGTGCGGGACTGCGTCAATCAAGGCGACTGCCCCCTCGGTGACGACGTTGATGCAGGTATGGCCCGTATCACGCAGTTCCTCAACGAGGTCGACGAAAATCCGTTGCCGGTCAGCGGCGATACCGTCACCGAACTCACCGAGGGGTGGGCGCTGTGGGGCATCATCGTGGCGATGTATGACGAATCGGCGTGGGACATTTTGACCGAGTCGCTGGAGCGGGCCTTTGACGGCGACGGCT
>JBBQNO010000048.1:0-15763 GCA_038330045.1 Actinomycetales bacterium
TAGCTTCTCGCTACGCGAGGCTTAGAGCGCGCGCGGATAGGCGCTGGTTCAGTCGTTCCATCGTTTGGACCATTTGACGAGTTTGAAGGTGAGGATGAGGGCGACGGCCAGCGCGAGTTGGCCCAGGCGTTGGTTCTCGTAGCGGTCGGTGTTGCGGCGTAGTTGGCCGAAGTTGGACAGCCAGGAGTTCGTTCGCTCCACGGGCCAGCGCAGGCCGAGGCTGTGCTTGGTCTTCTGCGGTGGTGGTTTCGTGGGCTTGGTCTTCGGGGTGCCGCGGGGTCGTTTCTTGGCGCAGATGAGGTCGGTGATGCCCAGGGCGGCGCAGCGCTCGATGGTGGCCTGGCTGTCGTAGCCTCGGTCCAGGTGTAGGTGCCCAGGTCGAGTAGGAGGCCACGGCCGGCTACGGCCTGCAGGGTGGGTTCGAGCATGGCGGAGTCGGTGCGATTGGCGTCGGCGATGACCCAGCCCAGCGGGATGCCGTACCGGTCGGTGGCTAGGGACCACTTCCACCTGGTCTTGCCCCCAGGACTCCTGACATGGCGCATGAATCAGGGTGATGTTCAGGCTGGTTCTGGGTTGTTCTTGATTTGGTAGCGCAGCACGCGGTCGGTGCCGGGGTAGGTCGTGTTCGTGGCGTTGAGGTGCTCGCACAACTGCGCCACGGCCTTGGTTTCGCGGGTGGTGGGCATCGGGTCTAGGGCGATGATCAGGACGCCGTCGGTGCGGGGGTCGATGTCACCGGTGTGCGTCAGGACCTGTCGGGCCAGGGTGTGGGCCTCTTGGCCGGCGCGGGCGTAGCCGGTGTGTAACCGGATGTCGCGGGCCAGGGTGGTAATGGTGTTGAACGCGGCCATATTGATGGCGTGGGTGAGCAGTTTCGTTTCGACGTTCAGGACCTGCTGGTCCGGAAACAACTGGCCCAGGGGTACCCGGGTCGGGGTGTCGCCGTGGTGGGCCTTGGCGGCGGCCAGGTCGTCTTGCGCGGTGGCCAGGTCCGCGGTGATCTCGTCGTGCCTGGTGTTCGTGAGCAGCACGGTGCCGGTACCGGCCTGGGGCGTGCGGGCGGCCAGCAGGCCCGCGTCGGTTTTGGCGCGTTCGCGCTCCATGCGGGCACGGGCGGCTTGTACGTCCTGGTGCGCGCGGCGTTTGGCCGGGTTCGGCACGGACCGGGCCGGGTCATCACTGGTGGCGGTGTAGGTGTCGTGGGAGTCCAGGTCCAGGTGTAACCGGCCGTAGCGGAAGTAGTTCTCCTGGCGCCACCGCGAACCCATCCGGTACATCACTTCCCCCGAGGTCAGGTCGGTGCGGGTGGTCAGCACGTGCGCTTGCTTACCGGTACGGGCATCGCGGCGGGTGACCTGGCGCATGCCGACCGTGGCCCCCGCGCCACCGGTGACGGGTAGTTCCACGGGGGTGTCGGCCAAGGTCCAGTGGTGTTCCAGCCCGTGGGAGTCGGTGAAGACCACGTCGGTGAACGCGGCGTCGGGCAGGTCGGGGGCGGGGTGTTTGCGCCAGGTCAGCACGTCGAACCCGTTGGCGTACATGTGCGCGAACAGGGCCGGTGACCACCCGCCGCGGTCGAACCCGACCAGGACACGCCGCCCGTCGCCGACGGCCTGGCGTAGCTGGGGCAGCAACGCACGTAGTTCCATCGCCAGCGACGCACCCGGTTGGGCCATCACCACCAGCACGGGATCCCCGGCGGCGTCACACACCCAGGTCTCCACGGTGGCCGGGGCAGGGAACCGCAACCGGGACAGGTGAGTCTTGCTGATCTTCTTGGTGCCCTGGTAGGCCCGCACGTGCCCATCGACGTACAACACCAACCCGTCCTGGTTGTTGACGTGGTCCAGGTGGTGGGCCGCCATGCCGGCGATCAGGTCGCCCGCTTTGTCCGCGGCGGCGAGCTGGCCCAGTTTGCGGCGGATGGTTTTGACCTCCGGGGCCCGGTCCATGCCCAGCACCCGACCCAACGCGGCCGGGTCGATCCGGGCCGCGCCCTCGGCCCGGGGTTGACCGGTCAGGGTCCGGAACACGGCCTCGGTCAACACCGTGTCCAACCCGTAGAACCCGGACGGTAACGCCCCGTACACCCTCTTGGCGCAGTCCAGCAGCCCGGTACGTTCCAGGCCCGGCAGCGCTAGGAGCAGCCCGGCCAACGGGACCCGCGCGGCGGGGGTGAACACCGCGGCCGCGTGGTCCAGCAGCCCGGCCCGGGCCAGGGCCCGCTCGCCCCACCGGGGCACCGGGTCGGCCAGCACCGGCAACACCCCCTGCTGCTCCTGCGGGTCCCGCGCAGGCTCGGGCTCGACGTGGCCAACTGTCTCCACCTGTTCGCGCGGCGACCCATCCACCTCATCGCTGTCCTGGGCTAAATGGTGGCCGGTCATCACTGTGCGCACGCTGCCCTCGCTGACCCCGACCGCGGCCGCCACGGCCCGGTTCGACCCGCCCGCGGCCTTGCCCGCGATGATGTCCGCGACCACGTCCTGGGTCAGCTTCGAGGCCCGCTTGGGGCCCTTCTTCTCCCCGACCAGGCTCCCCACACCGTGGCCGGCGTACGCGGTGCGCCACCGCCAGATCGTCTGGTCGCTGACGCCGAACGCCGCCGCGACCGGCCGGGTCGCGGCGATCTCAAGCTCGACCAGCTGCACCGCAGCCAACCGCTGGCACGCCTCGTCCCCAGGACCCCACGCGAAGATCACCTCACCGCGCACGTACACCTGCCCACCGGTCTCGTCCTGAACCAGCCCGGCGACGTCCCCGACCTGCACGGCCTGAGCCGGCAGCACCGGCAGCGGGGCTTGGTCGGTCATAAGACCCATCATCCCCACCCACCCAACAACACATCTAACATAACTTCTATTATTACTCAGAAGCGGGGCAAAACCGCTGGTGACACGCCGTCAAACCACCCCTATGTCAGGAGTCCTGGGTTCGCAGTGTGTGGATGATCTTTACGGTGCGGGTCGGTGCCGTGCGTCCCGGTCACCCGGTAGACATCCAGCACCGCGTGCACCCGTCGAACCGCGCGGACGACACTGTCGAGGTGTGAGGGGTCAGCCATTTCAAAGGTGAACCTCGACAGCGCAATGCGGTCACGGCCCGTCTGCACAGAGGCGGAGGTGATGTTGACCCGCTGCTCGGAGAGCGCCTTGGTGATGTCGGTCAGCAGGCCGGGTCGATCCAGCGCCTCGACCTGCATGTTCACCAGGAAAACGCTGGCCTCAGTCAGAGACCAGGCGACCTCGATGAGTCGATCGGGTTGCTGCTTGAGGGTTTCTACGTTGTTGCAATCGACCCGGTGAACCGAGACGCCCTTGCCATGGGTGACAAACCCTAGGATCTCGTCGCCGGGCACCGGGGTGCAGCAACGAGCGACCTTGACCCACACATCTCCGGCGCCGACGACGGTGACACCGGGGTCGGTCGCCCGAAGACGCCCGCGGCGCGGCATCACCGCTTCGGATAGATCCTCGGTGGCGCTGTCTTCGCCGCCGAGGGTGGCGACGAGCTGGTTTACCACGTGATCAGCGGAGACGTGCGACTCCCCCACCGCTGCAAACAACGACTCGATGGATTGGTAGCGCAGATCGCCAGCGAGCGCCGTGAGCACGTCATGGGACATCAGTCGCTGGAGCGGCTGGTTGCGCTTGCGCAGTACCTTGGCCAGTTGCTCACGGCCCTGCTCGATGGCGTCGTCGCGACGTTCCTTGGAGAACCAGTGGCGGATTTTGGTGCGTGCTCGACCACTCTTGACGAACTTCAACCAGTCGCGGCTCGGGCCGGCGTCCTCGGCTTTGGAGGTGATGATCTCCACCACGTCTCCGGTGACCAGCGCATTCTCCAACGGCACGAGTTTGCCGTTGACTCGCCCACCTACGCACCGGTGACCGACCTCGGTGTGCACGGCGTAGGCGAAGTCCACCGTCGTCGCACCCGCAGGCAAGGCCATGACGTCGCCTGCGGGGGTATAGACGTAGACCTCGGCGGCGTGGATCTCGAACTGCAGCGACTCCAAGAACTCGTCCGGGTCGGACGTATCGGCCTGCCAGTCGACGAGCTGCCGAAGCCAAGTCAGATCACCGCCGGGCGAGGTGCCAACAGCGTCCTTGCCCATCTCCTTGTATTTCCAGTGCGCCGCAACGCCGTACTCGGCCCGTCGGTGCATGTGGTGGGTGCGGATTTGAACCTCGACCGGCTTACCGCCCGGACCCATGACCGTGGTGTGCAACGACTGGTACATGTTGAACTTCGGAACCGCGATGTAGTCCTTGAACCGGCCCGGCACCGGGTTCCAGCGGGCGTGCAGCGCCCCGAGAACGGCATAGCAATCGCTGATTGACTCCACCAGCACCCGCACGGCGACGAGGTCGTAGATCTGCTCGAAGTCGTGGCCGCGCACGATCATCTTTTGATAGACCGAGTAGTAGTGCTTAGGTCGACCGGTCACGGTCGCCCGGATCTTGAAGCTCTTGAGGTCGGTGCTGATCTGGGCGCGCACACGGGCGAGGTATTCTTCACGCTCCGGCGTGCGCTCGGCGACCATGTGCACGATCTCGCTGTAGACCTTGGGGTAGAGGTAGGCGAACGATAAGTCCTCCAACTCCCATTTGATGGTGTTCATCCCGAGGCGGTGGGCCAACGGAGCGAAGATCTCTAGAGTCTCGGCCGCCTTACGTGCCGCGGAGGCGGCTGACACGTAACGCCAGGTGCGGGCGTTGTGGAGGCGGTCGGCCAGTTTGATGACCAACACCCTGATGTCCCGCGACATGGCGACGACCATTTTGCGCACGGTCTCGGCCTGCGCCGCTTCGCCGTAGACGACTTTGTCGAGCTTGGTGACGCCGTCGACCAGCATGGCGATTTCGTCGCCGAAGTCCGAACGCAACTGCGCCAGGGAGTAGTCGGTGTCCTCGACGGTGTCGTGCAGCAACGCCGCTGCGATGGTCGATGGGGTCATTCCCAACTCGGCCAGGATGGTTGCCACGGCCAACGGGTGAGTGATGTACGCGTCGCCACTTTTGCGCGTTTGACCCCGGTGCTTATCTTCAGCGACCACAAACGCGCGCTCGATCAGCTGGAGGTCACCTTTGGGATGGGTGGCCCGGACAGCCCGAAGCAGCGGCTCCAGGACCGGATTGTCGCTGGCTCGTGATCCCCCCAGGATTGCCCAACGGGTGCGAACTCCCGGGGTCGTCGCTGAGGGGATGGTGGGTGCGACATCCTCGCTCATGGGGAAAGTGTATGCGGAGGGTCTGGGCGCTTTGCATCGCCGGTCCCCCGCGATCAGCAGGTCAAAAGTGACGTGACCTCGACAGGCGACACCGCGGCCCGGCCGCTGAGGGCTTCGATCTCCACCAGCACCTCCAGGGCGGTGATCACCCCTGCCGCCTGTGCGACGAGTCCGGCTGCGGCAGCAGCAGTACCACCGGTGGCCAAAACATCATCGATGAGTAGCACACGCTGGCCCTCGCGGACGGCGTCGCAATGCATCTCCACGCTGGCGCTGCCGTACTCCAGCTCGTACTGGACGGCATACGTTGCGCGGGGCAGTTTGCCTTGCTTGCGGATCGGCACGAAAGGTAATCCCAGCTCTTGAGCGACGAGGGCACCGAAGATGAAGCCGCGAGCCTCGATGCCGGCCACGATATCAACAGCGCCTGTATGCCGCGCGGCGATGTCTCGAACGATGCGTCCGCACAATTGAGCGTCGCCGAAAACCCCGGTGAGGTCTTTGAAGAGCACTCCCGCAACCGGAAAATCAGGGACGTCGATCAGGATCGCCGCAACGTCGCCCGGTAGCGACACGTCGCTCATCGTCGGGACTTAGGCGGCTTCTTGGGCTGGTTGCGGGGGCCGCGCTGCGCATACGGATGCACCCCGCGCTCGGTTACGTCGCCGCGCACCTCTGGTGATGCTGCGGCTCCGCGCTGCGCTTGGGTCGGCGCATCGTCATCGATGAGCAGGTCGCCTTGCTCTCCTTCCGTGGCCAGACCCGACGTCCCGGCGCTGGCCTGTTCCACGGCGGCTTTGTCAGCGGCCTTGCGCTGGACTTTCTTGTCCAGGGCGGCCACCTCATCGTCGCGCTGCCGCAACTGAACGAGCAGCGGGGTGGCGATAAAGATGGAGGAGAACGTCCCGACGGTAATGCCGATGAGGAGGGCAATAGCCAAGTCGAGGAGCGTGCCAGGGCCGATGAAGATGATGCCGACCATGACAATCGTCGCCACCGGTAGCAACGCCACCACGGAGGTGTTGATCGAGCGCACGAGGGTTTGGTTCACCGCGAGGTTCGCCGCCTGTGCGTACGTCATCCGCCGCGTGTCCATGGCTTGCTCAGTGCTTTCGCGGACCTTGTCAAAGACGACGATGGTGTCGTAGATCGAATACCCCAGAATCGTGAGGAATCCGATCATCGAGGCCGGCGAAACCTCAATCCCCAACAGGGCGTAGGCGCCGACGGTGAACACCACGTCGTGAAGCAGAGCCACCAGGGCCGCTGCAGCCATTTTCCAGGTACGGAAATAGAGCGCCAAGACCAGCGACACCAGGATTAAGAAAACCACAAGGGCCTGGATCGCTTTGGTGGTGACCGTCGCTCCCCAGGAGGGTCCGACAAAGGAACTCGTGACCTTTTCGTCGAGGTCGACCCCGAAGGCGTCGGCCAAGTCGGCACGAACCTGCTCGCTCGGGCCGGGCTCCAGTTGCGACGTCTGCACGCGGACCGTAGTGGACCCGATCAGCGTGACGGATGCCTCCGAGTCCGGAGCCGCCAATGCAACCGCATCGGCCGCGATGGTTTCGTAGTCCTGGGTGTTAGTCACGTCGCTTACCCGGAACTCAGAGCCCCCCCGGAACTCGATGCCGAAGTTAATTCCTCGACCGAAAAGCCCGATAAGGGAGAGCACGATCAACACGGCAGAAATCAAATACCAGGTCTTGCGCCGACCGACGATGTCGAACGACCGCTTGCCGGTGTACAGGTCGTTGCCTAGGGCAGCAAAACTAGCCATTAGACCGTTCCTCCTTCGATCTCCGCGCGCGACGGTTTGACCTTCACCGGCGGCAAGTTCAGTTGTCCGCGCCCGAGGTAGGTGGAACGTTTAGCGCCGAGGCGCTCTGGGTCCATGCCCGACCACTTGTGCCCCTCACCAAAGAATTTGGTATTGGCGAGAATGCTGAGCACCGGGTGGGTGAACATGAAGATCACGATCAAGTCGATCACGGTGACCATGCCGAGGGTGAAGGCGAATGCCTTGACGCTGGCTTCGGATAACCAGAACAGCACGCCAGCGGCGATGAGGTTGACGGCATCCGAGATCAAGATCGTGCGGCGGGCGCGGGCCCAGCCGGTGTCGACGGCATACCGCAGAGGTCGACCGGCGCGCACTTCGTCTCGCACGCGCTCGAAGTAGACGATGAACGAGTCGGCGGTAATACCGATCGCCACGATCAGGCCGGTGACCCCGGCCATCGTCAGGCGGAAGTTCGAGGCCCAACCCAGGAGCGTGACCGATAGGTAGGCCAGGATTCCGGCGACGATCAACGATCCAATGGTCACTAGCCCCAGGGCACGGTACTGAACGAGCGAGTAGAAGAAGACCAGCGCCAGACCGACGACTCCGGCCCAAATGCCGAGTTGTAGTTGCTCCCCACCTAGCGTCGGGCTGATCTGCTCACTGGTTTGCACCGCAAACGAGATGGGCAGCGCGCCGAATTTGATCTGGTTGGCCAGCAGTTCAGCGGTGTCCAACGTGAAGCTTCCAGTGATACTCGCCAGGCCGGCGTCAATGACGCCGTTGATTGCTGGGGCGCTAATGGCACTGCCGTCAAGAACGATCGCGAAACGGTTCTGTGCGTCTCCGTTCGGGTACTGGAAGAGTCGCGACGTGACTTGAGCAAAATCACGACCGCCCTTGTCGTTCAAATCCAGCGACACCTCAACGATCCCTGTCGGCCCGCCCTGACCGGTGCGGTAGCCCGCGCGCGCGTCCTCGACCTCCGCGCCCGTCAGTTCGACCGGGCCCAGGATGTACTTCTCTGTGCCGTCCGACGCACACACGACGACCGGTTGGTCGTCGGGCGAGGCGGCCACTCGCTCACCCTCGAGGTCGGTTGCGCAGTCCAGGTCGGTGAATTGCTGGCGCAACTCGGGGGTTATTTGCGCCAATGAGCTCGGATCACTAGCCGAGTCCACCTCGGGCAAGGGTGTGAGCGGATCGAGCGTGGTTTCGGCGTCATCCGTGGGGCCGGTCGTCTCCGCATCGTCTTGGGCGCGCAGACCATCGGGGAACGGGCCGTTGGTGACCTCAGCGTCGTCGGGCAGCGACTCGTCCACACTCGGGACGGATTCACCGTCGGGCAGGGCTGGGTCCGCGTCAGGGTCGGTGCCGTTGTCGGGGGGTGTGAAGTTGTCCGGTAGCGGCAAGACGGGCGCCGGCGCGGACGGATCAACACTCAGACTTGACGGCTGAGCAACCAAGACGGGCCGGAACTGCAACTGCGACGAACGACTAAGAGATTCCAACTGCTCGGGAGTCGGATTGCCGGGAATCGCCACCGCGATGTTGTCTCCACCCAGGCGAGACACCTCGGCCTCCGACGTGCCCGAGCCGTCGATACGCCGACGGATGGTGTCGATGGCTTGCTGGACTTGGCCCTCGCTTGCTTCCGCAGAGCCGGTCACGACAGGCTCGATAACGATTTGCCGCCCACCGGCGAGGTCTAGCCCCAACAGCGGCGTGATCTGCGCCTTAGGGCTTGCCAGGGTGGCCGCGGCGGTGAGGCCCGCGCACATCAAGACCACGATGACGACCAAAGACCACAGCGTGCGAACAGCCTGGCGGTTGCGCGTTTTGCCCGCCATCACGTGTTCTCCCCGTCCGCGCCATCAGAATCAGCGCCGTCAGGCTCGGAACCGTCAGCTTTGTCGCTGGACGAACCGGCCGTCGGAGCGGCGGCGGGAATCACCGCACGACGGTCAAAGGTCAGCACCACCCCTGGTGCCACGAGCACACGCACGCTCGGGCCGTCAAGGCCCTCGACCGCCCCAAAAATGCCAGCCCGCGTTGCGACGGCGTCACCAATCTGTAGCCCTTGCTGCGCAGTTGCTTCACGCTTGGCCCGGCGTCGCTGGGTAAACATCAGATAGGCCAGCAGCGCCAGCGGCAAAAGAAGAATCAGCAACGAGAACTGACCCCCCTGGCCACCGCTCGCAGCAGAAAGAAAGGCGGGCATGAACGTCCTTCAACAATGTGTCAATAATGATCGGCAGAGTCAGCGCATGCAGACACGCGCCCGCAGCAGTCTAGGTGAGGCGAGCAGAGCAACCAAAGACTCCGCGCCGCACGTCTATGTCCCTATCCCCCTAGCCGTCCGCCATCAGCGCGAAACGGCAACGGCCACTGGCTCACGCTCGATGCAGTTTCTGGCGGCGTCAATCCCAGGTGCACCCATGCCGCCGCTGATGCGGCCCGCCCACGCGGGGTGCGTACCATAAATCCCTCGCGTACCAAGAATGGCTCGGCGACGGTCTCGACGGTGTCTGCTTCCTCCCCCACGGAGACCGCGAGGGTGCTCAAACCCACTGGCCCTCCACCGAATCGTCGACACAAAGCCTCCAAGACCGCACGGTCTAACCGGTCGAGGCCGAGCTCGTCGACGTCAAAGAGGGCTAGCGCAGCGTCCGCAGCCTGAAGGTCCACGATGTGGCGACCGTGCACCTGCGCCCAGTCGCGCACACGTCGAAGAAGTCGGTTCGCGATCCGAGGGGTGCCTCGCGAGCGGGACGCAATCTGGTAGATCCCCGCTTCGTCGGCCTCAATCCCCAACAGTTGGGCGTTGCGCGTCAAAATAGTGACTAAGTCTTCGGTCGCGTAGAAGTCGAGGTGCCCGGTGAATCCAAAACGATCGCGCAACGGAGCAGGCAATAGTCCGGCACGAGTGGTGGCCCCGACGACGGTAAAGGGTGGGAGCTCCAAAGGAATTGCCGTGGCGCCTGGCCCTTTACCGACAATGACATCCACCCGGAAATCCTCCATCGCCAAATAGAGCATTTCTTCAGCGGGTCGTGCCATGCGGTGAATTTCGTCGAGAAAGAGGACTTCGCCCTCGGCCAACGACGACAAAATCGCCGCAAGATCTCCCGCGTGCTGAATGGCGGGCCCACTGGTGATCCGGATCGGCTGCTCCAACTCTGCAGCCACGATTATGGCCAGCGTCGTCTTGCCCAAGCCCGGCGGGCCAGAAAGTAACACGTGGTCTGGCGGCGCAGACCGGCGACGGGCCGCTTCGAGCAACAACCCGAGCTGGTCGCGGACTCGGCCTTGGCCAGGGAAGTCGGCAAGCCGCCGCGGGCGAAGAGCGGCCTCGACGTGGCGCTCTTCGTCGGCGGCATCGGCGCCCACGATCCGTTGCAGCGCCTCCTCGTGGGTTTCGTGCTGCCAGACGGAGTCGCCGCTCGACTCGGGGGTGGTGTTCGTCATCGGCCCAGATCCCGCAATGCCGATCGCAACAATGCCGCAACATCCATCGGTGCCGACGGGTCATCGGATGCGGCGTTGCGAACCTCCACCGCCCGCACTGCCTCGTCGGCTTGCTTACTGCTCCATCCCAAACCTTCGAGGGCCTGCACGACATGAGCTGCCTGCGGATGCGTATGGCGACTGGGAATCGACGACGCTGCGGCGGCTTGCGTGCCGGGCGCTCCCGCCGGTGGCGCGACCTTGTCCCGCAACTCGAGGACGATTCGCTCGGCACCCTTCTTTCCGATTCCCGGCACCTTCGTCAGGGCAACCAGATCGCCTCCGGTGATCGCCCGGCGCACATCATCGGGCTGGTGCACAGCCAGCATCGCCAACGCCAGCCGTGGCCCCACCCCCGAGACGGTCTGCACCTGCTCAAAA
This sequence comes from Actinomycetales bacterium, assembly GCA_038330045.1. Taxonomy (GTDB): domain Bacteria; phylum Actinomycetota; class Actinomycetes; order Actinomycetales; family Dermatophilaceae; genus Ornithinicoccus. The sequence goes on from JBBQNO010000048.1 coordinate 10,908, forward strand.
ATCGCCTGGCCATCGACGTGAGCAAACCCATACAGCGTGAGCGACTCCTCCCGCACCACCATCGAGGTATGCAAATGCGCCTGGGCACCGGACGAAAATCCTGCCGCAGTCGCCGGCGTGGTGTGGACCAAAAGCCCGACACCCGCGACCTCGACGATGAGGTGGTCCAGGCCTACGGTCGACACGGTCCCGCGAACGGAAGCAATCATCAATGCCCTCCAATGGTGCGTTGCGTCGCAGGCGATGGTGGTCCCGCAGCCCGCCTGGGCGTCGATGAGCGAGCAGCACGGCTCTGATTCGCGTGCACCGCCCATGAGGTGGATGCAGCTGATTTGTTGGCCGCTGCCTGCGCGTGCAGGAGGGCGAGTCGGTTGGGTCCGGCCTGCGCCGCGACTTCCTCGGCGCGTTTGAGTCGCTCGTTGCGGACGGCCTTGTCCAGCTCGCTCTGGCCGCCGTCCCGCCACAGATGGCAGATCGCTAAGGCCAGCGCGTCGGCCGCGTCGGCCGGACGCGGAGCCACGTCTAGTTGCAGGATGCGGGTGATCATATGCGTGACCTGGGCTTTGTCTGCTCGGCCGTTGCCACTGACGGCAGCTTTGACCTCAGTAGGTGTATGCAGCGCGAGGGGCAAACCCAGACGGGCTGCGGCGAGCATCGGCACGGCCGACGCCTGGGCTGTGCCCATGATCCCCTTGATGTTGGCTTTGGCAAAGACGCGCTCGACCGCAACGGCGTCGGGTCGGTGGTCGAAGAGCCACTGGTCAATTTCGGTTTGCAGAGTCAGCAGTCGCTGCTCCGGGGCGTCGGTCACCGGCGTACGGATAACTCCCACCGCGACCATCCTCAAAGGCCGGCCCCGCACCCCCTCGACCACGCCGAGGCCGCAGCGCGTCAATCCTGGGTCGACCCCGAGAACTCGCACGATGGACCTCCTCAGGCAAAGCGGTTGGCGGCGCGCGCAGAGGCACCCGCCGATGCGAACACCTGTTCGTGGGACACGCTACGCCGCCGAGGCTCCCGAGCCGGTCAGCGACTCGCCACGAGCCGCACGACAGGGGAGGCCGTGCCCTGCACGCTCGCTACTGCGCCAACTCGGCTCAGTCGTCTTCGTCGAGGATTGCCATGACGTCGGCTGAGATATCGGCATTGGTGTAGACGTTTTGCACGTCGTCGCAGTCTTCCAGAGCGTCGACGACACGGATCATTTTGCGCGCACCGTCAGCGTCCAGGGGTACCTCGACACTGGGCAAGAACGAGACGTCAGCGGAGTCGTAGTCCATCCCTGCATCCTGCAACGCAGTGCGGACTGCGACCATGTCGGTGGCTTCGCAGACGATCTCGAACACGTCGGCCAACGTCTTTACGTCATCAGCGCCAGCGTCCAAGACGACTTCGAGGACCTCGTCCTCGGAGTGGCCTTCACGCGGCACCAGCACGACGCCCTTGCGGCTAAACAGGTAGGCCACCGAGCCCCCGTCGGCCATCGCTCCCCCGTTGCGGCTTAAAGACGTCCGTACCTCCATGACCGCGCGGTTCTTGTTGTCGGTCAGGCACTCGATGAGCAGCGCCACTCCCCCAGGTGCATAACCTTCGTAGGTCAACGACTCGTAGCTCGCTGCACCTGCCTCTTCGCCCGAGCCACGCTTGAGCGCACGCTCGATGTTGTCGTTGGGCACCGACGTCTTCTTGGCTTTCTGCACCGCGTCGTAGAGCGTCGGATTGCCGGCCATATCTCCGCCGCCGGTGCGTGCGGCGACCTCGATGTTCTTGATCAACTTGGCGAACGACTTGGCACGTTTGGCGTCGGTTACCGCCTTCTTGTGCTTGGTTGTCGCCCATTTGGAGTGCCCGCTCATGCTTGTCTTCCCTCATGTTTGGCGCCGGATACGCGACCGATGCTATCGGTGTGTTGACTCACCATCGAGACAAAGAGCCCGTGGAATCGGTGATCGGTCGTCATTTCTGGGTGGAACGACGTCGCCAAGACATTGTTTTGCCGCACGGCCACGACGTGATCAGCGTCGGCGTACTGCACAGTTGCGAGCACCTCGACATCCGCCCCCACCCGTTCAACCCAGGGTGCGCGGATGAACACCGCCCGAAATGCCGAGTCCGCCTCGGGAGATGACGCCGCGAAGACAGCCACATCGAGATCGCACTCGAAGGAGTCGACCTGGCGGCCAAAGGCATTGCGGCGGACCGTGATATCAAGCCCGCCCAGAGTTTGCTGATCGCGATGCCCATCCAGCACCTGCGCCGCGACCATGATCATCCCGGCGCAGGAGCCGAAGACCGGCATACCCGAGGCCATCGCAGCCATGATCGGGTCGCGGACCTCGAAGATCCGCGTCAGGCGATCGATGGTGGACGATTCCCCACCAGGTATGACGAGTCCGTCGACCTGCGCGACTTCAGCCGGGCGACGCACATCCATCGTGCGCGCACCAGCCGCCTCGAGTGCTTTGCGGTGCTCTCGGACGTCACCCTGCAACGCCAGGACGCCGATGAGCGGCGTCACCACCCGCGTTCGGCGAGGCGGTGCGGCGCGGGAATGTCGTCGACGTTAATCCCGACCATGGCCTCGCCCAGACCGCGCGACACCTTCGCCAGGACGGCAGGGTCGTTGTAGAACGTGGTGGCCTTGACGATGGCCTCGGCGCGGGCCTGCGGGTTGCCAGACTTGAAAATGCCGGATCCCACGAACACGCCGTCGGCACCGAGCTGCATCATCATGGCCGCGTCGGCAGGAGTGGCGATGCCACCGGCGGTGAACATCACGACGGGCAGGGCGCCGGCCTCGGCGACCTCCTTGACCAGGTCGTAAGGGGCTTGCAACTCCTTGGCCGCAACGTAGAGCTCGTCTGGCGACAGGCTGGACAATCGGCGAATCTCGCCGGCGATCGTGCGCATGTGCATGGTGGCGTTGGAGACATCCCCGGTGCCAGCCTCACCCTTAGAGCGGATCATCGCCGCACCTTCGGTAAGCCGGCGCAGGGCTTCGCCCAGGTTGGTGGCACCGCACACGAAGGGGACGGTGTAGTTCCACTTATCGATGTGGTTGGCATAGTCGGCCGGGGTCAAAACCTCGGACTCGTCGATGTAGTCCACGCCCATCGATTCGATGATCTGGGCTTCGACGAAGTGACCGATGCGGGCCTTGGCCATGACCGGGATGGACACGGCGTCGATGATCCCGGCGATCATGTCGGGGTCGCTCATCCGGGCAACGCCCCCCTGGGCGCGAATGTCAGCCGGGACCCGCTCGAGGGCCATAACCGCAACGGCACCGGCATCCTCGGCGATGATGGCCTGCTCCGGCGTCACCACGTCCATGATCACACCGCCTTTGAGCATGTCGGCCATTCCACGCTTGACTCGCGTGGTGCCGCTGCGCTGCTCGGGGGCGGACTCGGGGAGCGACATCAGGTGCCTTTCATCGTGCTGTTTACGTGAGGGAGCCCGCGCTTGCTTCGCAGCGGACCCGTCAAGTCTACGGGGTACCGATCACGTCGGTGGCGGCCATCCGTCATCGACGTCCACGGGCACCGGAAGGTCGGTGCGCCCAGCCAAGTGGAAGGTGCGCACGGCCCACTGTTGGCGGACGGCGCGAGTCTGCTCGACCGCCTCATTATGAAAAGAACGAGCGAGGCGAACGCGCATTGCTGCCTCTCCGGCTTCGCGCGGCGGATCGGGCATGGCGACCCGCAACAACTGGGTCAACGCCGTCTCGGCAGCACAACGAGGGGCGCCCCACGCGCCTTCAACGTCCATGCAGTGCCGTCCCGCCTCAACGACCAGTGCTGCGCTGGCTTGATCTAGTCGGCCGGAGTAGGCGATGTCGATCGCACCCTCCGCGCGGCGCACCAACTGCGCGTCGAGGGCTGCGCCGGTGGCTTCCAACCGGGTATGCAGGCGGTCGAGCCGCACAGCGGTGTACGACAGATACCACCCGATGGCCAACGCGACGGCGAGCGCCACGGCCACGGTGCTCAGCGGATCCATGGGGCTCCGCGCCACGTGCGACGCAGCGACGAGCGGTGCCGCTGCACCCTGCTTCCGGCCGGCCGCACTGAGTCGTAGACGGCCAGGATCTCGGCCCCCACACGCGACCAGTCGAAGCGCTGCGCTCGACGCGGCCCCACCGCCCGCAGCCGCGCCTGCACCTCGGGGGAGGCGAGAAGGTTCAGGATCGCGTGGGCCAACGCGCTGGAGTTTCCGCGTTCAAAGAGGATCCCTGTCCGCCCTCCGTCAAGGACCTCGGTAAAGGCAATGAGATCACTGGCCACCACGGGCGCGCCAGCGGCCATCGCCTCGACCAGGATGATCCCGAAACTCTCGCCGCCCAGATTAGGAGCAACATATACATCGGCGCTGGCCAGCAGCGTGACTTTGTCGCTCTCGCTGACGGCGCCAAGAAATTCGCACGAGGCTGCAATGTCGGCGGGTAGGTGTTTAGTGAATTCGTGGGCATCCCCGGGCCCGGCGACATGCACCTTCGCGTCGGGGTGGATGCGCAGAATCTCGGGAAGGGCGCTCAACAACACCGACAACCCTTTTCGGGGTTCGCCGATGCGCCCGAGAAAGACGATCCGCGGACCCTGGTGCGTGGTGGCATCGTCGGTGGACGTGGCCTGCGTACGGCTCGACCGGGCTGCGTCGAAGCGGGCGACGTCCACCCCGTTAGGGATCACTACACACTCCCCTCCGAGTTGGGTGGACACGGTCGTTTTGGCTCGTGAGGACACGGCGATCCGGCCCGAGATCTTGTCGAGCCCAGGTTGCAGCATCGGCGCGGCCACCCGCAATGATCGCGACTTCATCTGGGATGAGTGGAAGGTCGCGACGATCGGGCCGTC
>JBBQNO010000049.1:0-15171 GCA_038330045.1 Actinomycetales bacterium
ATCCGCAGCGGCCATCAACATCGAGATGGATTCGGAGAGAGCTGCTATGCCGGCGCCCGAGCCATATTGCAAAATCTCCGCGCCTCGTTCTCGTAGGAGTTGCGCGGTGAGATCGGCAATAAGGTCGTGTGGCAGGAGCTCAGTGTCGGGATTGCCCCCGGCGAGAGAGACGAACTCAGGACGCATCGCTAACTCGAACACCGCCCGCACCGGAGAAGGCCGGAACTCGCCCTCGCGCCGCGCGAAGAGCGGCTCAGGGTCAGGATGATCTGGCGTGTGCATCGTCACAATCCTGCCTTATTCTTGTACGGGTGAACTATAAGCGCGGCTAACTGCTTCACCTGATGCTGCCCCCTTCCCACATCTCGAACACCTCGTCGCTCCCTCGCCAGTGGGTGGCCTACCTCAGCTAGATCCTCGACATCACGCGGCAGCTCTGCGCCGCGCCATCGCAGTCATCGCTGCTGACGGCCCAAATATGCCGTCAACTCAACTGGGGTGTCGAGGCCCAACCCGGGTGCGGCGTCCTCGCAGCCAACCGACCGGGCATTGCGCTTGCACAAGTAAGGCCTGGTGCCACGACCCCATAGTGCTGTCCATCAACCCCTGCTAATGCGCCCTGTCCATCAGCGTCGGGTGCGCGGGCTTGCCTCGGTACGCCGCACGACTCCACGACCGCCCAACCGCCCCACCGCCGTACGCCCCCGGCAGTACCTAACAATCCTATCAAGGTCTCACGACAGATCGATGGGTCCGAGTCCCATCTGAATCGCTTCGCTGCGCAGCAGGACACGCCGATTCTGGGTAGTTTGACTGGAAAGCGCGCCGGTGGGCCGGGTGCGGGATCGTTCGACTTGCGAGAGGATCTATCGACGAGCGAGGGAGTTGTCATGACGAGTGATGCAAAGGCCGAGACCGGCTACCGGGTGCAGAACCCAATGACGGGAGCGGTTCTCGAGCGCCACGACACGGCCACCGATGACGATGTCGAAGAGGCCATGAACCAGGCACACGAGGCCTTCCATACCTGGCGCGAGAAGACAATCGAGGAGCGCGGGGCAGTTGTGCGTCGGGTCGCCGAGCTGTTTACCAAGCGCAAGACCGAGCTGAGCCGCATTATCGCCGATGAGATGGGCAAACCGATCGGCGAGGGTGAAGAGGAGGTTGAGTTTTGCACCGAGATCTTCAATTATTTTGCCGACAACGGTTCGGAACTGACGGCTGATCAAGAGATCAAGACGACCGCCGGCGGGAAGGCCTACATTGAGCGGCTACCTATCGGCCCTCTGTTGGGCATCATGCCGTGGAACTTTCCCTATTACCAGGTAGCGCGGTTCGTAGCGCCCAACCTGGTGCTCGGCAACACGATCATTCTCAAGCACGCCGAGATCTGCCCGAGGTCGGCCATCGCGATCCAACAGATCATGGACGACGCTGGCATTCCGCATGGCGTGTACACCAACCTGTTCGCCACCCATGACCAGATCGCCGGAGTCATCGCTGATTCACGGGTGCGGGGCGTGTCGCTGACCGGCTCGGAACGTGCTGGTGCCGTCGTCGGCGCGCTGGCCGGCAAACACCTCAAGAAGGCGGTCCTCGAGCTCGGGGGCTCGGATCCCTATGTGGTGCTCGACAGCGCTGACCCGAAGGCGTCGGCCAAGACGGCCTGGGAGACCCGGATGTACAACACCGGGCAGGCGTGCAACTCCAATAAGCGCCTCATCGTCATGGACGAGGTGTACGACGAGTTCGTCGACGAGCTCGTCGAGCTCGCCGGTGGCATGGTCCCGGGCCGGCCTGACGACGAGAGCAGCAGTGCGTACACACCGATGTCCTCTCGTGGCGCCGCGGAAATCCTCGACAAGCAGGTCAAGCAGGCTGTGAGGGACGGCGCAACATTGCACGTCGGTGGCGAGTTGGCTCAGGACGATTCCTCCTATTTTTCACCGGCTGTTATCACAGGCGTGACCTCCACCATGGCGGTTTACCGCGAAGAACTGTTCGGCCCCGTCGCGGTCGTCTACAAGGTCAGCAGCGACGAGGAAGCACTCGAGCTGGCCAACGACAATCCCTACGGCCTGGGCGGGGCGGTGTTCGCCACGGACACGGCCCGAGCCCAACGGGTCGCGAAGAAACTGGACGTCGGTATGGCGAACGTCAACACCCCCGGCGGCGAGGGTGCTGAGCTGCCATTCGGCGGCGTCAAGCGCTCGGGCTTCGGCCGCGAACTCGGGCCCTTGGGCATGGAAGAATTCGTCAACAAGCGTATGTACTTCGTCGCCGACTAAGCCTCACCCCGGTAAGTTGGCCACTACGGTGCCCGAACCACGTCCGACGAGCCCGAAGACTCCTCAATCTCAGGGAGAGGACCACAGCGACGGCCTGTTCGACGTCGCGCACGAGCAGACTGTCGACCGACGTGAACGGGTCGACATCAGGCAGTCCCTGGACTAGATCCACACGATTGTCTTCCTCGCCTGCGGACGGCGCACGCAAGCACAGGCCGATCAGGGCTATGCACTTCGGTGCCCACCCAGACACATGGGACCTACTTGGGTGCTCCCTACACCCACGGAACCCCCTTTTCGGGGTGCGTCCGAAAAGGGCCCCCTCGGCCCGGACGCTGCATCCAGGTAGCGGTCCGCTCCCGTTCTACAGCAAGACCGACATCGATGTCCCGACCCTAGTCACGGTCCCGGCACCGGCACGTCAGAGACGGGCGGCCTCACCAGCCGAGAGGCGTTGTACTCATTGCACGTATTGTCCGGACAGATCTGGTCGGAGACCAAATCGTCGAGGTCTCACCGCGCCTACGACGATGCCGGGATCACAGGCATGGCCGCTCCCCATGTCGCATACGAGTTGCTCTCGGTGCTGACGGCCAATCTTGCCTGGGAAGGCCCTTAAGTGATCGGCGTACACCGCGGTGTGGTGGCTACTCTCTTTGCCCTGACCTGGGAGCGTGACCGCGCACGCCTTCGGCTGCACCCCGACCTCGTTTCGCGGGGATACCACCAGCCGACCTGCCTCAGCGTCACCGCACTCGGCAGCCGTTTCGCATCAGTCAACTGGCAATTTGAACGCGACTGCACGCACCGGTGCGCCATCCGCGTCGATTCGAAGTGGGAATAGCCCGAGCTCGATTTGCTCGGGCAGCCCGTCGAGAGCGGTGATGTTCTCAACGATGAGGCCGTCGCTGCCCAGTACTACGTCGTGAACCGGGAAGTTCGTGTTCTCGGGCCCGGTGGGGTCTGGGCTTAAAGTGTCGACCGCGAGTAGGTTCATGCCGCGAGACCGCAGCTCGCGTGCCGCCCCTGCGGATAGATGGGGATGGCTTAGCGCACGATGGGTGCCGAAGTGCTGCGCCCAGCCGGTGTCCATAACGACCATCGGCGAAACCTGTGCGGGTAGGTTGCCGCCGAGCGCCGCAGCGATCTCCTCGATCCCGTACTCGTCGTGATCGACGAGCCCGGTCAGGTGCACCACGAGCGCTTCGCCGACGAGTCTGTCGAGCGTGATCGTCCTAGTAGTACGACCCCCTTCAACAGTGTGCGATGGAGCGTCGAGATGGGTGCCGGTGTGCGAGCCGAAGTGCAGTTGCGTCACGGCGACGCCGTCACGGGCCAGGATGAGACCGGGCTCGATGCTCACCTTGGGGTCACCGGGGTAGACCATCATGGCGTCGACGATGGGATGGCTCAGTTCGCGCATTGATGTGCCGCGCGTGGCTCGGGTGCTGCTTTCGGCGGGCATGGACCTCACCGCCCGCCGTCGAGAGCCCGCTCGGGCTCACTCGAGACGGACTCCGTGAGGTGGTGGCTGGGCTCACTCTCGAAGCGAGAACGCTCTGGGAGCATGGCGACCAGATAGAGCACGAAACTCAGCGCGAACGCCGGGATCGTCGCGCCGATCGGCAGCGGCCACACGTAGGCCCATACGTACGACATCGCAGCGCCAATCACCCACACAGCAACAGCGATCCAGTTGACGCCACCGGTGTACCAGTACCTGCCGCCACGAGGGGCCAGGATGTCTTCGTTGTATGACCTTCGTTTGATGATGTAGTAGTCCACGATCATCACCGCGAACACAGGTACGAACAGCGCTCCGATCGTCACCAGGAAGTCGGTGAACTGGTTGAGCAGCGCGAGCCAGCTCGCTCCAATGATCGAGATGCCGCCGAGCACGAGCGCTGTGGGAAGGAAACGCAGGCGACTGCGCACCTTCGAATTGACCACCGAGGTGACCATGCCGTAAACGACCATGGTGTTCGTCGCCATCACAGACAGAAAGATGGCGATCGCGATCGGGGCACCGAACTGGTCGACGAGCACACCGGGGTCGAACGCGTCGGGAGTGGTGCCGGTTGAGAGCATCACGTACACGAAGGCCGTGAGCCCGAGAGTCATCGAGATCACCGTCGAGAAGGTGTACCCCACGCTCGAACCGATCACGCCGGCTTTGGTAGATCGAGCGAGGCGGGTGATATCAGCCGAGAGCACGGTCCACGAGATGGCCGTGGCAATAACGATGTCGAGCACAGCGATCGAACTCAGGTCGTAGGACGGGTCGGGCTCGACGGCCTGAAAGTCGCCGATACTGAACGTAGTGAACGCGGTGATGAAGATCCACGTGATGATCGCGAGAATGAGCACAGCGAACCAAGGCTCAAGTCTTGCGATCCCCTCGTGACCAAAGATAGCGATCGTCACCACGAGGGCCTGACAAATTACAGAGAAGAGGACCGCGTTCGAGAAACCGGTGAGGTCCTCGATGAGCACATTGACAGTGACGCCTGCGAGCATCGCCTGCACCCAACTCCACCCCATAAGGATGATGACGTTCGCGGCGAGCGGAAGAAAACTGCCATTGGTGCCGAACCCTCCCCGGGTCAGTGCCATCGTTGGAAGTCCCGTTCGGGCACCCATCGCACCGACCGCAGCCAGCACTATCGCTCCGCCTGCGGTGCCTAGCACAATCATGATGAACGCGGTGCGGAAGTCGACGCCGGGCACGAAGAGCGTGCCAGTGAGCAACGTGGTGACGACGAGGTTGGCGGCGAGCCAAATCATGCCTACGTGAGGCGTCGAGAGCGTGCCTTTGATCGGTCTTGCACCTTCGGCCTGGGCCTGCAGTCGCTGGTCAAGTTTGGTGTAGAGCGACATTGTTTGATCCTTCTCAGGTCTTGGACAGCGACGGAATGGGTTTTGTCGGAGCGGGTCACCCTGCCGGTTGTTGGAAGCTTTCCCGGCCGTGGTTGGTCAACCAGTGTCAGCCGCGTTCTTAGGCATCGGCGAGAGGTGCTCGTGCACTCCGAGCAAGCTGTCATTGGCACGGAACACGATCGTCTCGCGCTCCTTGTACGCGTCCTCGCCGCCGCCGCCGGTGTCGACGCGGGTGTACACGCTGTGGGTGAACACCGCGCCCCCCGCGAAGGTCTGCACCTTTTGACGCGACGAGCGACATTCGAGCACGCGCCAACCGTCCGCGACCCAGCCTTTCCAGATCTGTTCATAGCTGGGCGTATCGAGCAACTCTGACTCGGTATGGAAAAGGAAAGTGGCGTCACGGGCGAACCCGTCGAAGTACGCCTCGGTGTCGGTAGCGGAGAAGGCATCCACAATCGCGGACGCAGCCGCCAATACCTCCCTCTCGCTGGGCGTGCGGTCGGCCATCACGGGCTCCGTTCGGTCGCGGTTAGTGAGTAGCGGTGCTCCTTCAATCGACTCTAACCGGCACCCTCCAGAGCCGCCTCCTAAACGTCTCGGATTTGTTCAAGTTCCGAGGGCCCCGGCAACGTCGGTCGTTGATGTTGTGACTTGCGGATCTTTGGGTCTGCTGTCGGTCTGACGGGTGTGGGCCTTGAGGTTCTGATGCTGGTTCTCCCACACGTCATCGAGCCGAAAGGTCACACCCGCGATGTGATCCGGCCTCACCGCTGGCCGTCCGACTGACCCGAACGCGGACCTGCGAGGTTAAAATTCCTCCTCTGCTCGTCGCCACGCCCGCGGCCAGTTGCGGTGCTGTGCGGCGCCCGCTCCTTAGCTGCCGTCGGGCAATGGGCTGCGGCCATGCCGACTCGGTATGCATCGACACCAAGGTGCATGACCACGACGGTTGGTGACGCGGGCTGATGTATTTGGACAGCTAGGTCGGCCAAGTTGGTTCGCCGAAGGCGTACAGATCCGCCTCGTCGATACACCCCAAATGGCGGGTTTCGGTTGTGCCATCGAACCGTACGGACATCGACACGGAGATCGTGCTGGGGTCGTACTCGTTTTCGGGTCGAAGAACGATGACAACCTCAACGGGGTGACGGCCTGGTTGCCTGGGCTCGCGCCAACCACACTTGCGATATACGTGTCGACGTCGACTGCTGTGTCGGAGTAAGGCTCGGAAGGCTCAGAGTCTCGGCTGCCCACTGGCGGGAGCGTGGCTCGGGTGCCGTCCCACTGAACCCTGTGGGTCATCATTGTGATGGCCGTCGCTGCATCGTCTCGGAGGGCCGCTGCCGGCTGTTGCGCATGTCCGTCTGAAAGGTACGGCATAGACACCACAAGGCCTCCAGATCCGACAGACAACCACAGCGGCCGGTCCGAATCTAGTGGAAGATCACCTCACAACAAGCAGATGCGCGAGTCAGTCTGGGCTACGAAAGCAGCAGGTCTAGGACGCGCCCTTACTGGGCGCAGTGACGCGGCGAAATGGTGCGCTCGGAGCGGCAGCAGAGCGTTTACAGGCACGCCACATAGGTCGGGAAGCTCAACCCCTGCGCACAACTGCCCCGAGGTGCGCAGTCCTAGGAACGGTCACCATTTGTATGCTTGTGCGATGGTCGTGAGCCGAAAGGAGGGGCCCCCATTCACTCGGTGGGAAACCTCGGAGTTGGGTAGTCTTGCCGCACTCGTTCCCGGGGGTCACAGACGCGGTATCTATGTCCTTGAGTTCACGGACGGGACCCGCTACGTGGGGCAGGCCGCCGATGTCGTACGCCGATATGCAACCCATCGTCGTGCCCACTTGCGCGCTGGTCGTTCGATCCAAGCAGTGGAGTTCGCTGAAGTCCCACTTGCAGATCTGACCCGGGTCGAGCGATTGATGATTGCGCACGAGGAACAGCGCGGCCCCATCAGCAACAATCGGCACACCTCTCAATTTAGCGGTCCCAGTCGGCTGGACCCAGTCATCACCGTCGACGAGCAGCTCGCATGGTTGAACGGCCCCAGCGACGACAAAGATAAGGACCTGGAATCGACCCGCCGAGATGACCCGGTGCAGCGCGCGAAGGGGCAGCAGCGCTACCAGCAACTGCTGGCTAATCCGCTGGGCGAACTCGCCTGCGAGGTGCTGCACAACTTTGTAAGCGCAACCGTCCCCCACCTCAGGCAGACCGAGCGCCGCTTCTGGGCGATCTCAGCCATGCCGTCGACCAACGGTGGTGGGCGGATGGCCACACTGAGCGTAGGCAACATGGAGTTGTTGTTTCTGTACGTCGAACCGGGGCCCGATGGGGAACTCGGCCAGACCTTCACCTTCGGCGGTTGTATCAATGTCGCCGCTAGCCAAGTGGCTCCGGATGTGCTGGCCGGGGCCCTCGACGACGACTGGGCCTACCGGGATCACGCCGACGGGTACGAGAGCGCAGGCGCGGACTGGGCGGCCTTCCGCTTCGTCATCACTGCAGACCGCGACGGATACAGCGACTTGCTCGGCTGGCCTGGCGTCGCCGATGGTGCACGGACGCTGGCCGTCCGGCAGATGCGCAAGGGGCCTACCCTCCAGGGCCGCTGGCACAACTACCCCCTCGCCGACGTCCTGCTAGGCGACACCCAATGGCCATGGCCGGACGAGCGATCAACCTGACCTGCGTATCCCGCAACGACCCGATCCAGTCGCAAGCGCCCACGGCGGCAGATCCGAGCGTCTTTCTGGGCGGATGGACGCACTCGTCGTGGCAGATCCGGGCGGACTGCAGCGTTCAGCTGTTTGGCTCAATCGTGTCCTGGGGTGCCGAGAGGGAGAATCTGAAAGCACTGAACGTACGTGCGTCATTGGGACGGGTCCTGCTTGGTGAACGCTGAAGCAGCCATCTGAACCAGTTCCCTCAGCTGCTGTGAGCGGCGTGGCCCCGTTGTGGGCCTTGGGGTTGAGCGCCGCTGTTGATGTGCTCAGGTTCCGCCGGCGACCTTGCCGCGGCCCGCCCTGGCGATGTCCGCTCCGGCCACACCGGGGCCACACCGGGGACAGCGTCTGCGCTTGGACTCGCCGGGGGTCTTGACCCAGCGGGGTCGCGGGCATCGCGGGGGTGCCGTCGGGTAGGAACAGGGACTGCATGGAGCCCTCGAAGCGGCGCCACCGCTGCTCCTGGTCGGCCAGCAGATCCGCGACGCCCACGAACGCGACCGCGGAGGACTGGTGTGGTCAACGCGGTAGCCACCGACCCGAGCAGGCCCAAGAAGACGCCACCGATGACGCCAACGACGACGGCAACCGACGTGGCGGTGTGCCCCAGGTGGTTCCACCGCGAGTGCGCTTGCCCGGCTTGGCGCATCACTGTGAGCGCGTCGTCGCCCGCAGGCTGCAACCACTACTGAGCGGCCGCCGGTTCGATCGTCATGTAGAACGCTCGGATGCGTCCGATGGCGCGGGCGTAGTACGCGTCGTGGACGGCCAGGTCGGCCAGCCTCGAGTAGCTGGTCACCCCGAGCCCCAGCAGCGCCGGCAACACGGAGAGCGCGAACGTGAAGAACGTGCCGCTCATCCGGTCCAGCTGTGCCACAAACGCCAGCGCAACGGCGACGCCGCTGACCGCAGACAAGAACAGCATCGCCCGGCCGTTGGCTTCGATGATCGTGTCGGTGTGCGGACTGCAACGTGTAGTGCTCGGTGATCAACGCAGACACCAGGGCCGGGTTGGGGCCGCTGGGCTCGACCTGGCCGCTCGCGTTCATCTGAGCTTCCTGCGACCTTGCCCTCGCCGGGTTTCGAGGCGCTGTCGAGCGGCTGTCCTCGGCGCTGCAGCCGGGTGCTGTGGCGGAGCCGACTTGGACAGGAAGCGGACAGGGCGGCAGCGCACCCTGGGTTCCAATACCGGCAAGGACCCCGGAGCCCCCGATGGACCAAACCTAGCGACTTGTGGGAATACCCCCGGGGGGCATAATGTTGGAACTGTATACCCCCTGGGGGTATCAGCCACCACCTTCTAGTCAGGAGTCAGCGATGAACACCACCGAGTACCAGGTCACCGGCATGACGTGCGGGCACTGCGAGATGTCGGTCCGCGAGGAGGTCAGCACCGTCCCCGGTGTCCAGGACATCGAGGTCAGCGCGCAGACCGGCAAGCTGGTCATTACCTCCACCGGAGAGGTCGACGACGCCGCAGTCATCACCGCGGTCGACGAGGCCGGCTACAAGGCGGTGCGCGCCTCGTGAACACCGCAACCCGACTGGGTGCGTACGGCGCAGGACTGGCCCTCGTCTTCGGCGGTGCATTCGTCGCCGCCGACGCCGTCGTCCCTCAGAGCACCTTCAGCAACTGGACCAACGAAGCCAAGGGACACGACATGGACAGCACCACCGGCGGCCAGGGCGGGCACGGTCCGAGCGGATCGTCCCAGGCCAGCGCTGCCGTCCCCGGGGTCGCCAGCGCACAAGGCGGCTACCTGCTCACCGGAGTCGCCGCACCCGCCGAGGCCGGCCGGACCGGGGACCTGTCGTTCCGCATCCTTGACGCAGACGGCCAAGCCCTGACGAGCTTCGCCACCTCGCACGAGACGCAGCTTCACCTGATCGTGGTCCGCACCGACGGCACCGAGTTCCGCCACGTGCACCCCACCATGGACGTCGACGGCACTTGGTCGCTGCCTTGGCAGTGGTCCGAGGCCGGTACCTACCGCGTCTACACCGACTTCGCCCCCGACACCGACGAGACCCCCGAGACCATCACCTTGACCCGCACGGTCGAGGTGGCCGGCCAGTTCACCCCCACCACCCCTGAGGCCACCCCCACCGCGACCGTGGACGGGTACACCGTGGACCTGACCGGTGACGTGACCGCCGGGTCCAGCTCCGAGCTCACCTTCACCGTATCGAAGAACGGCAAGCCCGTCACCAACCTGGAGCCCTACCTCGGCGCGTTCGGCCACCTGGTCGCCCTGCGTGAAGGCGACCTGGCCTTCCTCCACGTCCACCCCGAAGGTGACGAGCCCACTCAGGGCGACACCGCCGGGCCTGATGTCGGGTTCGTCGCGGAGCTGCCCACCCCAGGCCGCTACCTGCTGTACCTGGACTTCCAGGTCGACGGAAAGGTCCACAGCGCCCCGTTCGTCGTCGACACCACCAGCACAGCACCCGCCGAGGGCAGCCACTCCGACTCCACGCACGCGGACACCAAAGCCGCGTCCGACCCCAAGCCCGATCCCGAGCCCGACTCGGGCACCGAGTCCGGCGACGGCCACGACCACTGATCCGCATCACACACCGAAGGAGGAACCCATGACTGCATCCCCGGCCCACACCCTGGGCCCCAGCATCGAGCTCGAGATCGGCGGGATGACGTGCGCCTCCTGCGCGATGCGGATCGAGAAGAAACTCAACAAGCTCGACGGCGTCACCGCCACCGTCAACTACGCCACCGAGAAGGCACAGGTCCGAGCCCCCGACGGGGTCGACACCGAGGTCCTCATCGCTGAGGTGGCCAAGGCCGGCTACACCGCCTCACTGCCTGGCAGCAAGGACAACACTCCCGCCGGCGACGCGTCGGACGAGGACCAGCCCGACACTGAGCTCCTCGCCCTGCGACAACGCCTTGTTGGCTCAGTCGCTCTCGCCGTGCCCGTCATTGCCATGTCGATGATCCCGGCGTTCCAGTTCGGCTACTGGCAGTGGGCGTCCCTGACCCTGGCAGCACCCGTGGTGCTCTGGGCAGCCTGGCCCTTCCACCGCGCCGCGTGGACGAACCTGCGTCACGGCGCCGCCACCATGGACACCCTGGTCTCCCTCGGCACCCTTTCGGCACTGCTGTGGTCGCTGTACGCACTGTTCCTCGGCACCGCCGGCACCCCCGGCATGACGCACCCGTTCGAGTTGACCGTCGAGCCCACCGACGGCGCCGCGAACATCTACCTCGAGGTCGCTGCCGGCGTCACCATGTTCCTGCTCGCCGGCCGCTACTTCGAGAAGCGGTCCAAGCGACAGGCCGGTGCCGCGCTACGGGCGCTGCTCGAGCTCGGCGCCAAGGACGTCGCAGTCATCCGAGACGGCGTCGAGGTCCGCATCCCTACCTCCGAACTCTCCGAAGGCGACGAGTTCGTGGTCCGTCCCGGGGAGAAGATCGCCACCGACGGTGTCATCGTCTCCGGCAGCTCCGCTGTCGACGCCTCCATGCTCACCGGCGAGTCCCTGCCCGTCGAGGTAGGCGAAGGTGACCCCGTCACCGGCGCCACCGTCAACGCCGGCGGGCGACTCGTCGTGCGCGCCACCCGGGTCGGCACCGACACCCAACTGGCCCAGATGGCCAAGCTCGTCGAGGACGCCCAGTCCGGCAAGGCACAGGTGCAGCGCCTGGCCGACCAGGTCTCCGGAATTTTCGTCCCCATCGTCATCGCCATCGCGGTCGCCACCCTGGCTGCCTGGCTGGGTGCCGGGTTCCCGGTTAGCGCCGCCTTCACCGCCGCGGTCGCTGTCCTCATCATCGCCTGCCCGTGCGCCCTGGGCCTGGCCACGCCGACCGCACTGCTGGTCGGTACCGGCCGCGGCGCCCAGATGGGTGTGCTCATCAAAGGCCCCGAGGTGCTGGAGTCAACCCGCCAGGTCGACACGATCGTGCTTGATAAGACCGGTACGGTGACCACCGGCAAGATGACCCTGGCCGAGGTGATCGTGGCCGACGGCGTCTCCCGTGAGGAGCTACTCCGCCTGGCCGGTGCGCTCGAGGACGCCTCCGAGCACCCGATCGCCCAGGCGATCGCCAAGGGTGCAGCCGCGGAGGTCGGGCAGTTGCCCACCCCTGAGGACTTCGCCAACGTCGAGGGCAAGGGCGTTCAAGGCATCGTGGAGGGACGCGCGGTCCTGGTCGGACGCGAGACGCTGCTGGCCGACTGGTCGCAGCACCTCGACGTCGATCTCGCCCGTGCCAAGGCGAACGCCGAGGCGCACGGCAAGACCGCCGTCGCCGTCGGCTGGGACGGGCAGGCACGCGGCGTCATCGTCGTGGCCGACCAGGTCAAGCCGACCAGCTACCAGGCGATCGCCCAGCTGCGCGCCCTGGGTCTGACACCGATTCTGCTCACCGGTGACAACCGCGCCGTCGCCGAGCAGATCGCCTCCGAAGTCGGTATCGAAGACGTGATCGCAGAAGTCATGCCTCAGGACAAGGTCGACGTTATCGCCAAGCTGCAAGCTCAAGGCAAGGTGGTTGCGATGGTTGGTGACGGTGTGAACGACGCCGCCGCCCTGGCCAAGGCCGACCTTGGCCTGGCCATGGGCACCGGCACCGACGTGGCCATCGAGGCCGCCGACATCACCCTGGTGCGCGGAGACCTGCGCAGCGTCGCCGACGCGATCCGTCTCTCCCGCAAGACCCTGGGAACGATCAAGACCAACTTGTTCTGGGCCTTCGGGTACAACGTCGCAGCGATCCCGCTGGCCGCCCTGGGCTTGCTCAACCCGATGCTCGCCGGCGCGGCGATGGCGTTCTCCAGCGTCTTCGTCGTCGGCAACAGCCTGCGGCTGCGCTCCTTCAAGACCCGAGCCACCGACACCCCTACCTCCCCGGCCACCACCCCGGCCAGGGTCGCCCAGCCGGTCGGCTCCTGACCAGCACACCCCACCGAAAGGAACCGTTTCACATGTGCGAGAACCACCAGCACGACCCCGGCACCGCCAAGGCCGAGTCCCTCACGCTCGAGCCGCTGGTACCGGCCGCCACCGCCGGCAGTTGTTGCGGCTCGAACACCGACGCGGCCCCAACCGTCCACGAGCTCGACGACGTCGCCGAGTGCCCGGTGATGACGGGAACCCCGGTCAACAAGGCTTAAGCCGAAGCCGCCGGGCTGTACCGAGACCACAACGGTCAGCGGTACTGGTTCTGCTGCGCCGCGTGCGGCCCGATGTGGGACGTCGACCCGTACGAGTACGCTGCAGCCTGACCACAAGCCAGCCAGGTGGCCCATCACCATGGCAACCACCAACGACACCAACGCCCGCGACGCTACGGCGGCGACGACCGACACGACGCCGGGTGCCGACACGGGAGCCGACGCTGGAACGGATGCCGGATCTGGCTTCGGCTGCCGCACCGAGCATGGCTACATCTCCAACAAGTCTCGCTATCTGGCGCGGCTCAAGCGCATGGAAGGCCTGGCCCGCGCATTCACCGCATGGTGGAAGAGGAGACGTACTGCATCGACACCCTCACCCAGGTCAGCGCGCTCACCAAGGCGCTTGAGTCGGCCGAGGGCAAGACCGCAGTCGCGGTGGGCTGGGACGGACGTGCCCGCGGTGTGCTCGTCGTGGCCGACGCCGTCAAGAACACCTCTGCCGAAGCGATCCAGCAGCTGCGCGACCTTGGCCTCACCCCGATCTTGCTGACCGGCGACAACGACACCGTCGCCCGGTCCGTCGTCGCCCAGGTCGGGATCGAGGACGTCATCGCCGAGGTAATGCCCGCCGACAAGGTCGAGGTTGTCCGGCGACTGCAAGGCCAGGGCAAGATCGTCGCGATGGTCGGTGACGGCGTCAACGACGCCGCCGCCCTAGCGCAGGCCGACCTCGGCCTGTCCATGGGCACCGGTACCGACGTCGCGATCGAGGCTTCCGACCTCACCCTGGTCCGCGGTGACCTGCGAGCCGCCGCCGGCCTGCTCAACCCGATGCTCGTCGGCGCAGCGATGGCCTTATCCTCCGTCTTCGTCGTCGCCAACAGCCCACGGCTGCGCCGCTTCAAGGCCCTGGAAGCCAACCGCGGCGACGACGTCACCGGACCCGACCGGAGACCCTCCGCGCCCGCAACGGGAGCAGAGCTCACCAACTCCGCCCGGTAGCGCCCGTACGGGCCCAGAGGCCGCACTCACCCGACTGTCGGCGAACCAGCCGGCAGGACAACGAAAGGAAGATTCTGATGGCGCACCACCACCACGTTGCCGCCAACGACACCCACCCTGACGAGATCGCCACCTACCCCGTGATGCCTGCAGCACGGTCCTGAAGGCAGAGGCAGAAGAGGAAGACCTCGTCCGTATCTACCACGGCGTTCGCTACTACCTCTGCTGCACCGACTGCGCACCGCTCTGGGACGCAGACCCAGCCAAGTACGCCACCGCCTGAAGCCACGGGACGAAGCCCTCGCCCTCAGGGACAGATCCTCGACCTCGAGGGCGGGGCGCCTTCAATCCCACCCCCTCCCAGCGATGAGGGGGAGCTCAGCTCGCGTCTGAGGCATGTCTCAGCCACCCTTGTGTTATACCCCCCATGGGTATAAAGTCCAGACAGAACATACCCCCTACGGGTACCACCCGATTTTGAGAAAGGAGGCAGCCGATGCGTCACGAGAACCAGACCACTGACACGGAACTACCTGCCGACGATCACCGCGAGGCCCGCGACCACCCCGGCCACGACAGCGACCGCACGCAGCACGCCAGCCACGAGGCCGGTCATCAGGGACACGATGGTCACGGTGGTCATGGCGACCACGTAGCCGTGTTCCGACGCCTCTTTTGGGGGTCATTGGTCCTAGCGGTCCCCGCGGTCCTGCTCTCGGGCATGTTCGCTGACCTTGTCGGCTACTCACTTCCCGACGTGCCCGGGCTCGAGTGGGTTTCGCCGATCCTGGGCACCGTCTTGTACGGCTGGTTCGGGCGCCCGTTCCTTACCGGCGCCGTCTCCGAGATCCGCGCCCGACAGCCCGGAATGATGCTGCTGGTCGCACTGGCCATCACGGTCGCCTTCACCGCATCCTGGGGTGCCACCCTGGGCCTGCTGGCCCACGACCTCGACTTCTGGTGGGAGCTCGCGCTCCTCGTGGTCATTATGCTGTTGGGCCACTGGATCGAGATGCGCTCACTGGCCCGCACCACCTCGGCTCTGGACTCCCTTGCCGCACTCCTGCCCGACGAGGCTGAGCGGGTCGAGGGTGACCAGGTCGTTACCGTCGACCCCGCCGAGTTGGGC
>JBBQNO010000050.1:0-15049 GCA_038330045.1 Actinomycetales bacterium
AGCATCCGGGTTTCGGGCCGTATGCCGACCCGCACCGCATCAACGTCGCTCATGTCCACGGTGCTCAACTGGACACCCCACGCAGCCAGGATCTGATTGGCCAACCGGTGCGTGCCTCCATACACATCGTTACCCATCAGCACGTGATCGCCGGGGCGCAGCAGCCCCCGCAGCACCGCGTCTTCGGCCGCCAAGCCGGAGGCGAACGACAATCCGTGACTGGCGCCCTCGAGATCCGCGATCAACACTTGCAGCGCGTCACGGGTTGGGTTGGTGCCACGGGTGTACTCGTAGCCGTTACGAAGCCCGCCGACATGCGTCTGGACGAACGTGGACGTCTGATAGACCGGCGGGATCACCGCTCCGGTCGTGGGGTCAAAAGCTTGTCCGGCGTGGATGGCGCGCGTGGCGAATCCGGTCATTGGGGAGTCACTCCGATAGGAAGGTCAACAGGTCAGGACGGGTGAGGACGGCGAGTGGCTTACCGTCCTGCGTCACCAACAACGCATCACAGTCGGCAAATGCTTCCCGAGCGGCGTGCACCGAGTCGCCGGCGCCGATCAGCGGCATCTTGGCGCCGGTGACTTTGGAGATGGGGTCGCTCATCACGACGTCCCCGCGGAACACTGCGTCGAGAACCTGTTTCTCGTTGATCGCACCGACAACCTCGCCCATCACCACGGGCGGCTCAGCGCCAAGCACTACAAGTTGGGAGATGCCGAACTCCGACATCAGCGAGATCGCGTCGCGCACCGTGTCGCTCGGGTGGGCGTGCACCAGTGCTGGCACGTCACCGCTCTTGCGGCTGACGACATCGCGCACACTCGCTTCGTTCTCGTCGGCCAGGAATCCGTAACTTCGCATCCACCCGTCGTTGAAAATCTTGGCGAGGTAGCCGCGACCGCTGTCGGGCAGGATGACCACGACCACATCGTCTGGCCCGAGGTCGCGGGCGGCCTGCAGTGCTGCCACCACAGCCATCCCGCACGAACCGCCCACCAAGAGGCCTTCCTCGCGGGCCAGTCGGCGCGTCATCGCAAACGCGTCCGCGTCCGACACCGCGATGATCTCGTCGGGCACCGAGGGGTCGTAGGCACCGGGCCAGATGTCTTCGCCGACACCTTCGACGAGGTACGGCCGTCCGGTGCCACCTGAGTACACCGAACCTTCGGGGTCCGCCCCGATCACGCGAACGGAGGGGCCGCTGCCCCCGGTGTCGCTCACTTCCTTGAGGTATCGCCCGGCCCCCGAGATTGTCCCGCCGGTGCCCACTCCAGCGACCAAGTGGGTGATCTTGCCTTCGGTGTCGGCCCAGATCTCCGGCCCTGTCGTCTCGTAGTGACTCAGCGGGCCGTTTTGGTTTTCGTACTGGTTCGGCTTGTACCCACCCGGCGTCTCCGCGGCGATACGGTCGCTGACGCTGTAGTACGAGTCGGGGTGGTCCGGCGGCACCGCGGTCGGCGTGACGACGACCTGCGCTCCGTAGGCCCGCAGCACGTTGCGCTTATCCAGACCCACTTTGTCCGGGCAGACGAAGATGCACTTGTACCCGCGCTGTTGGGCCACCATCGCCAGGCCCACGCCTGTGTTGCCACTCGTCGGCTCCACGATGGTGCCACCGGGCTTGAGCAGACCTTGCTCCTCGGCAGCGTCGATCATCTTGGTGGCGATCCGGTCTTTGATTGAGCCGCCCGGGTTGAGGTACTCGACCTTGGCCAGCACCGTCGCGGTGATGCCCTCGGTGACGTGGTTCAACTTCACCAACGGAGTGTTCCCGACAATGTCGATGATGGATTCTGCGTAGCGCATACGTTTTAGTCCTTGCTGGCGATGAGGGTGTAGGTCAACGGGATGCGTCCGTCCCAAGGGGACGGCAGGACGAAGTCGTCGCCTAACGCCACCATTTGCGGCATCGCCTGCCACGGCAGCGTCCGGCCCTCGCCCATGAACCGCAAGCGCAAACCGGCATCGAGGAGCGCTTGCACCGTCTGCGAAATGGGGTGGGGCCACTCATAGTTGCGGGTATGCCGGATCAGCGACGGATCCCCGTCGGTGTAGGTCCCGTAGTTTTCGCAGCTCTGGGTGCGGCCATCGCCGAAGTATCGGGTGCGAACGGTGAACGGGGTCTCACCCATATCGTCCAGGCTCGCCAGCGTGGGATGGCAGTCACGGAAGTAGAAGACCCCACCGGGGCGCAGGAGCTGCGCGATAGTGGCGGCCCATCGGCCCAGATCCGGCAGCCAACAGATGGTGCCTATGGAGGTGTAAACCACGTCGAACACTTCGCCCACCACCTCCGCGGAGCGGATGACGTCACTTTTGACATACCGGATGTCGTGACCGGCTGCGGCCGCCAGATCGCGAGCGACATCCAGACTGGCACCGGAGAAGTCGACTCCCGTCAGTTGGCCGCCGGACCGCGACAGGGAGAGCGTGTCCGTGCCGATATGACATTGCAGATGCACAACGTCCAGCCCGTCCAACGACCCCGCAAGCAGGTGGGCTTCCAAGATTGGAAGATCGGCCGCGATGACAGACGAGATGGCGTTTGGGTCGTTGACCAGTGCATCGAGGTTGTAGGCCTGACTGTCGGCATGAACTCGGGCCCGGTCATCCCAACTGTCCCGGTTTGCGGCCAGCGCTTCGTCGCGATCAACGTCGACCTCAACGATCGGGCTGAACTGCTCCGTGCCCTCGCTCACGACAGATGCTTCAAATGGTGGGTGTCGTTGATGAAGGCCACCGAGACGCCGCCATCGGGCCAGACGTCGATCGAGGTCAGCGAGCACGGCGCAGTGGCAATCGACCAGACGCGCTCGTGGTCGATGCCTAAAACGCGGGACAGCACGCACATCAGCGGCTTGCGGTGACTGGCGATCACGACGGTGCCGCCGGTCTCGATGGCTCGACCCCAGGCATCGCCCACGCGTGCGGCGAGCTGATTGTGGGTCTCTCCCCCGGGCCGTGCATAGTCTGCGTCGACGCGCAGCAACAACAGATCGTCGTATGCGGTCTTCGCCAGATCGCGGAGCTCGCGTCCGTCCCAGTCACCGAAGTTCTGCTCGTCCCAGTCGTCATCCACGCTGGCAGTGACGCCCAGTGCCTCGGCAATCGCGCCGCCGGTTTGTTTAGCCCGGCGTAACGAGGACGTGACAACGCTGACCGGTACGTCGCCGTGACCGGCCACGTGCCCTTTGACCGCCTGGGCGGCGGCGGCGGCCTGAGCCAGGCCCCGGTCGTGCAACGCAGGGTCGATCCCACCGCGACCGTCTAACTTGCTGGCCAGGGTGAAGTCGGTGACCCCGTGACGCACCAGAACGATGCGCACCGGGTCGGTCATGGCCGGGGGGCGACCGGCGAAGGCACTGGCCGCAATGGGGTCAGGTGTGCGCGCGTCACCGAAGGCGGGCGCACGACCGAGCGTTGGCGTGGTGGCTTTGGCAGCCGCTGGCGCGGGATTCGCGGCGTTAGTATCCGCTGCGTTGGTCTTGGTGCCCTCGCTGGACCCTCTGGAAGGCTTGGGGACCAAGGCAGGGTCGACACTGTCAATCCGGACGTGCTCGCCGTCCATGCCCTTGTTCGACAAGGCATCGGCCACCCCGTTGAGCTCCCGGGGGATCCATGTGTAGTCCACACTGCCGCCCGCCCACTCGATCTGGCGCACCAAGTCGCGAGCCTCGATCGCAAGCCGACGCATGTCGACGTGCTTGATCTTCCAGCGACCGGCCATTTGCTCGACAACCAGTTTAGAATCCATCCGAGCGTTGATCGAGGAGTGAGCCGCCAAGTCCAAGTCGAGGACGGCCTGCAGGCCCGCGATCAGGCCGGAGTATTCGGCGACGTTGTTGGACTCTTTACCTAATGGCGCGGCCCGTTGCGCCAACACCCTGCCCGTGTCGCCGTCGATGACGACCGCCCCGTATCCGGCGATTCCGGGGTTGCCGCGCGACCCGCCGTCCGCCTCGATGAGGAGGCTGCGCGGCATATTCAAAGGCCTGATTCTTCGGTGACCACCAAGATCCGGCCGCACTCCTCACAGCGCAGCACCTCGTTCGAAGGTGCCTCGCGGATCCTGCTGAGGTCGGTGTTGTGCAGCTCCATGTTGCAGCCACCGCACCGGCGAGCCTTCAGAGGCGCAGCGCCGATGCCGCTGCGGGCACGGATCTTTTCGTAAAGGGCGATCAGTTCGGCGCCCACTTGGTCGACGAGTCCGTCGCGGTTGGCGGCCACCTTGTCGCGGTCGTGCCCGATGTCTGCGACCTTGTCGTCGCGTCGCGCAGTGACCGTTTCGATCTGCTCCCCGGCGTCATCGACCTGCTTCTGCGCTGCAGCGGTGGCGTTCTCCGCGCCCTCGGCACGCTCCATAACTTCAAGCTCTTCGTCCTCCAAGGTCGCTTGTCGACGCCCTAGGGACTCCAACTCGTGTTGGACTGCCTGCAGGTCTTTGGCCGTGCCCACCCCAACATCGAGCCGCCCCTGGTTGCGCGCTACGCGATCGCGCACGACCTGCACATCAGCGTCGGCTTTGCGAAGCTCACGCTGCACGTCGTCCAACGCGGTCGAGGCGCGGACGAGCGCCGACTTGGCCTCGTCCAACTGGCCGAACAAAGCCTCGAGCTGCGCGTGCTCGGTCAGCGTGGCCTGACGATGGTCGAGTTGCGCCAGCGTGGTGTCCAGCGCCTGCAACTCCAACAGGTAGCGCTGTTTGAACGGGTCAGCCTTCACTGGATCACTCTCGTTCTCTCCTTTCCCCGAGGGCTCGGGGAAGTCGCGGTCGACTCGGGGCCGGTGCTGACCACAAAGTCCCAGGGGTCGGTGCACACGGTCGAGATGTCTATGTCCAACCTAGCCGCCGCCTCCCCCAGACCCAGCCGCAACTGCTCGGCGAGCATCGGGAGCCACGCGGCCTCGCTGGCATAGTGCCCGGCATCAATCAGGTATGGAGTCCCGCCAGTAAGCACAGCCTGCTCGCGGGCCTCGCTGGCCGGGTGATGCCGCAGGTCCGCCGTGACGTAGACGTCGGCGCCGCTTGCGACGACAGCAGAAAACTCACTGTCCCCGGCCCCGCCCAGCACTGCCACTCGCGCAACGATCGCGTCAGGAGGCCCGGCGATCCGCATACCTGACTCCGTGGGCGGTAAGGCTTGACCCAACGTCTTCGCGAACTCGCGCAACGAGACCGGCTCAGGCAAGTTTCCGACGCGGCCCAACTCGTGGCCTTCGGCGATCGTCAGTGGCTCGGTGGGCCCTAGCCCAGCGGCCGCCGCGAGAGCAGCGCCCACTCCGGACGGTGCCACGTCAGCGTTGGTGTGCGCGCAATACAAGGCGATGTCCCCGAGCAACAGGGTGTGGATGGCACTGCCCTTGGCCGTAGACGGCGCAACGGAGTGGATGCCCCGCAGCAAGAGCGGGTGGTGCGTGATGATGAGGTCTGCGCCGGTGGTTTGTGCTTCTTCCAGGACAGCCGCTGTCGGGTCGACCGCGGCCAGCACGCGATGAACAGGTTGGTCTAGATCGCCGGTGACTAAGCCCACCTGATCCCAGGACTGTGCGGTATCCGGCGGATAGAGCCGCTCGAGGGCGGCGATAACCTCGCGGAGCGGAACACCTGTGGGTGGGTCTTGCACGTGGGCCCGGCCGGGCTCGAACCGACGACAACCGCGGTGTAAACGCGGTGCTCTACCAACTGAGCTACAGGCCCTAGCCACGACGCATCGACTTACGCGTAGCGGCGGTGCACAGTCTGCCATCATCCGAGCAGTCACATGTCCGACAGCGCGGGACGACAGAAAGCGGCAGCGGCTATGACAAAGGAGCGAGGTCTTTCACAGCGTCACTGAGGACGCCGACGTCGCGTTGCTCGCCGGGACCAGTGACCAGAGCCCAGGTCACTGTCATCGAAGAGTCGATGAGGAAGGTGCCGCGGACCGCCATACCTGCCGCTTCGAAGAAGACGCCGTAGGAGTTGGCGACCTCGCCGTGCGGCCAAAAGTCGGAAAGTAGCGGGAAGCGATAACCCTCAATCGAAGCCCACGATTTCAACGCCGGAGATGCGTCGCAGGAAATGCCGTAGACCTGCACATCGTCATTCTCAAAGCGATCAATATTTAACTGGATTTCCAGCAGTTCGCCGGTGCATATCCCCGAAAAGGCGAACGGGAAGAAGACCAGCAACGCTCGCTTGTCTTGGACCACATCAGACAACGTGTGGGCCGCCCCGTATTGGTCGCGCAAGGTGAAGTCAGGAGCCGGATCCCCAGCGACGGGGCTGTTGGTGCCGAAGACGGGGTCGCTCACTTTCGGCCTACCAGGCGCTGTGCGTGCCATTGCGGGCTTAGGGGGACGGCTCCGCTGGCGGTAAGACCGGAGGTCGTGCACGCTTCCTGCACGTCGTGCGCTTCGACGCGGTCGGAGCGTCCACGCCCAGGCGTAATCAGCACGATGAATCCCCCTTCTTCGAGCATGGTCAACGCGTCGACCAACTCGTCGGTAAGGTCCCCTTCGCCGTCTCGCCACCACAGAAGGACGGCGTCGACGACCCCGTCATAGTCTTCGACCTCAATGGCCGACGTCACTGCCGTCTCGACGCTACGACGGAAGTCCTCGTCGACGTCATCGTCATACCCAAATTCGATGACGATCTGTTCGGGCTTGAATCCCAGTTTGTCGACGGGTTCGACGACAGAACTGTGCTCGTTGCCTGCCACGTGCTTCATCCTCCTGGATGCTGGCGAGTTAGTGCTCTTCGGTGTGCTTGTCGTGCCACGGATCAGCAGACGTAACGCTGCCCGTGTCGGCATATTCTGCGCCATCCTGCGCCACGGGATGTCATTGCTTGTGGGTAAGGCTAACGGCATCGGTGATCGCGACGTGGACCTTTACCCCCTCTGACAAAGATTGGCCTCCATCGACGCCACCATTCACGAGGCCTCCCCCGTGCCCCCATCTCGCGGTCGTGGCAGACTGAAGTCTCCCTGAATGGTCAGCAACTGAGAGGTCCTGCCTTGTCGAGCGATGCCCAGAACGTCGGTCCTATTTTGAACGGCCTGCCCAGTCAGATCCCAGACTCGGACCCCGACGAAACCGCCGAATGGATTGCCTCGCTCGACGGCGCGATCAAAGCCGGCGGCCGGGAGCGTGCGCGCTTCCTGATGCTCAAGATGTTGGAGCGGGCTCGCGACAGCCACGTGGGTATCCCGTCGCTGACCACGACCGACTACATCAACACCATCAGCCCTGCTGCCGAGCCGGACTTCCCCGGCGACGAAGACATGGAGCGGCAGTACCGCGGCTGGATCCGTTGGAACGCCGCCGTGATGGTGCACCGCGCTCAACACCCGGACATCTCCGTCGGTGGACACATCTCCAGTTACGCCTCCGCCGCAACGCTGTATGAGGTGGGCTTCAACCATTTCTGGAAGGGCCGTGATCACGAAGGCGGCGGTGACCAGGTCTATTTCCAAGGCCACGCCTCCCCCGGTGTTTACGCCCGAGCCTTTCTTGAGGGCCGGCTCGACGAAGACGACCTGAACGGCTTCCGGCAAGAGAAGTCGCACTCGGTGGACGGCGAGATCAGGGCGCTGCCGTCATACCCGCACCCCCGCAGCTTGCCCAAGTTCTGGCAGTTCCCGACGGTGTCGATGGGCTTGGGCCCGATGAACGCGATCTATCAGGCGCAGTTCAACAAGTACCTGCACAACCGCGGGTTGAAAGACACCAGTCAGCAACATGTGTGGGCGTTCCTGGGCGACGGCGAAATGGACGAGCCGGAGTCGCGCGGCCTGCTCCAGGTGGCGGCCAACGACGAGCTCGACAACCTCACCTTCGTGATCAACTGCAACCTGCAGCGCCTCGACGGCCCGGTGCGCGGCAACGGCAAGATCGTCCAGGAACTGGAGGCCTACTTCCGCGGTGCCGGCTGGAACGTGATCAAGGTGCTGTGGGGCCGCGGCTGGGATCCGCTGATTGAGGGCGACGAGTCCGGTGCCCTGCTGAACCTGATGAACACGACCAACGACGGCGACTTCCAGACCTTCCGCGCCAACGACGGCAGCTATATCCGCGACGAGTTCTTTGGCCGTAGCCCCGAGACCAAAGAGATGGTCAAAGACTGGTCGGACTCCGACATCTGGTGGAAGCTCAAGCGCGGCGGCCACGATTACAACAAGGTGTATGCGGCATACGCGGCCGCCATGGAGCACTCCGGTCAGCCGACGGTGATCCTGGCGCACACCATCAAGGGTTACAGCCTCGGCTCACACTTCGCCGGTCGCAACTCGACACACCAGATGAAGAAGATGAAGATTGACGACCTCAAGGCGTTCCGGGACAACCTCAAGATCCCGATCACCGACGAGGAACTCGACGCCGACCCGTGGGCACCGCCGTACTACCACCCGGGCCCTGACAACGAGGCAATCGCCTACCTGCAGGAGCGCCGCAAGAACCTGGGCGGCTACATCCCCGGGCGCAAACCCGACGCTGGCGAGAAACTGAAACTGCCCGCGGACAAGACGTACGACGTGGCCAAGAAGGGCTCGGGCAAGCAGCAGGTCGCCACCACCATGGCTTTCGTCCGGATCTTCAAGGAGCTGATGCGCGACAAGGAGTTCGGCAAGCACATCGTGCCGATCATCCCCGACGAGGCCCGCACCTTCGGGATGGACAGTTTCTTCCCGACGGCCAAGATTTACAACGTCCACGGGCAGAACTACACCTCGGTGGACGCCGACCTGATGTTGGCCTACAAGGAGTCGACCTCCGGGCAGATCCTTCACCTCGGCATCAACGAAGCGGGCTCCGTGGCCGCGCTGACGGCCGCGGGCTCGTCCTACGACACTCACGGGATACCGATGGTGCCGTTCTACGTCTTCTATTCGATGTTCGGCTTCCAGCGCACCGGGGACGGGCTGTGGGCGGCCACCGACCAAATGAGCCGTGGTTTCCTGATCAGCGCCACCGCGGGGCGCACGACGCTGACCGGCGAAGGTCTGCAGCACGCTGACGGCCACTCCTTGATGCTGGCGGCCACCAACCCGGCGGTGATCTCCTACGACCCCGCCTACGGCTACGAAATCGCGCACATCATGCAGGACGGCCTGCGCCGGATGTATGGCGAGTCGCCCGAGAATGTGCTCTACAACATCGCGGTCTACAACGAACCGATGGTGCAGCCGCCCGAGCCTGACGACGTCGATGTCGAGGGCATTCTGAAGGGGATGCACCGAATCTCCAGCGGCAGCGGCGACGGCCCTAAGGTGCGTCTGCTCGCCTCAGGCGTCGGTGTCCCATGGGCACTGAACGCTCAAGAGCTGCTCGCCAGCGACTGGGGCGTCAGCGCCGAGGTGTGGTCGGTCACGTCGTGGACGGAGTTGCGCCGCGAGGCGATGCGCTGCGACGAGGAAGCCTTCGGCACCACCGGCGACCGTGCCATCCCTTACGTCACTCGTCGACTGTCCGAGGGCGAAGGCCCCGTCATCGCCACCAGCGACTGGATGGCCCAGGTGCAGGACCAGATTTCGCCGTGGGTGCCTGAGGACTTTTTCGCGCTCGGTGCGGACGGATTCGGATTCTCCGACACCCGGGCGGCCGCGCGACGCTTCTTCCACATCGACGGGCCGTCGATGGCGGTCAAGGCGCTGCAGATGTTGGCCGACCGCGGTGAGATCGAGCCGGACAAGGTCTCCGATGCGTTCGACAAATACAAGATCAACGACGTCGCTGCTGGCGAGTCAGGAACCGCCGGCGGCGACGCCTAAGTCAATAGCTCGTGGTACGACCGTGTCAGCCGATGAAGGCGTCTCGAGCGGTGACTCCGACGTCAGCATGATCGGTGAAGAACCCGTCAACACCCGCTGCCAGGTATGCCGTGATCTCAGCTGATAGGCCGCCATGCGCAGCGGGGTCGTCGCCGCTGCGCAGGCTGGGCGGGAGGAAGTAGTTCTCTGCACGCAGCGTGTAGGGGTGGACGAAAAGGCCCGCGTCATGTGCTGCGTCAACGATCCCCGTCGGCTGAGCGGACACTTCCCCACCACGAGCTTCAACTGCCGCATGTGACATTTCTTCTTCAGCAGAGCGGTCGGGCCATAGGAGCACCGATGCCTTGTCCGGGCCGATGCCGTCGGCATTGCTGGACCACGCACGAAGGTCGCCGTCATCCCATTGCTGACCAGAGGCCATGAGGTGCAGCAGCGGCGACTCCACCCCCAACTCCTGCCTTAGCCGGGTCAACGCCGCGGGCTCGAAGCACTGAATCCAGACCGGCATATCTCGACCGGTCAGGCCTGAAGCCGCCAACTCGGCAACGATCATCTCCTCGGTCGGCAGACCGGCGCAACGCAGGTGAGCCGGGTGCTTCAACTCGGGGTAGACCACGATCTCGCGCCCCAACTCTTCGCTCAACCTAGCCCGAAGAATGAGGATCTCGGCAAAGGTGGCGATGCCCCATACCCCGTCGGTGAGCGCGTTGTTCGGTCGCAGGTCGGGCAGCCGCTCCACCGCACGCAAGGTACGCAACTGACTGAGCGTGAAGTCCTCGACGAACCACCCGGTCATCTCACGGCCATCGACGGTCCTTGTGCGCCGCAGGTCAGAAAACTCCGGGTGGTTCGCAACATCGCTGGCGCCCGAAATTTCGTTCTCATGGCGAGCCACCAACACCCCGTCGCGGGTGGCCACCAGGTCAGGCTCAATGCAGTCGGCACCCATCCGCGCCGCCAAGGCGTACGCGGCCAGCGTGTGCTCAGGCAGATATCCGCTAGCCCCCCGATGGGCAATCACCATCGGGTGCGGGCGGACGTCACTCTGCGGGTGCATGTCCCCATCCCATCACCACGAGCGATATCTGTGACTGACGAGCGATTATTGCGGCTCAAGAGCCATTAGTGTGGCTTGGTGGCCAGTGAGCAGCACCGCGATGTCTCGGCGCGGCATACCGGGGCGGTGGCCACCGCGGCGACGCGGGCGATGGAGCGCGATCTTGCTTGGTATCGCGACCTGTCGGCCGAGGACCGCTCGTGGGTGTCGTTGGTCGCCCAAGCCGGGATCGGCGGGTTCCTTGCGTGGTATCGCAGTGGCGAAGATCCCACAGCCATCACCGCTGACATCTTCGGCACCGCCCCACGCGAATTGGCCCAAAAGATCACCCTCGGCCAAACCCTCGACCTGGTCCGCACCACCGTCGACACCGTGGAAGAGAGCATCCCGCTGCTCGCGGTCGACGGCGACGAAGCAGCCCTGCGCGAAGGGGTGCTGCGCTACTCCCGCGAAGTCGCCTTCGCCACCGCGAAGATCTATGCCTCAGCTGCCGAATCGAGAGGTGCGTGGGATGCCCGGGTCGAGTCGCTCGTGGTCCATGCTGTCGTGCGTGGCGAAGCTGACGAGACCTTCCGCAGCCGGGTCACCGAACTGGGCTGGTCCGACATCACCCACGTCGCCGTGCTAGTGGGCTCAGCACCACCGCACGCCGAGCCCGGTGACTCGGCCGGGATCGCCGGGTCGCTGCGCGAAGCTGCCCACCGCATCGGCCTCGAAGCCCTCACTGCCGTGCAGGGTCGGCGTCTGATCTGCGTCCTCGGGCGCACGACCGATCCGTTGGCCGATGCTGCCAAACTCTCCCCGCACTTCGGTCCGGACGCGGTCGTCGTCGGTCCCCAGGTGCCGCACTTGTATGCCGCCGGTCGCTCAGCGCGGGCCGCACTGTCCGGGGCCGACGCCGCACCCGCCTGGGCCCAAGCTCCCCGGCCCGTCGCAGCCGACGACCTCC
This sequence comes from Actinomycetales bacterium, assembly GCA_038330045.1. GTDB lineage: Bacteria > Actinomycetota > Actinomycetes > Actinomycetales > Dermatophilaceae > Ornithinicoccus. The sequence continues at coordinate 11,765 of JBBQNO010000050.1, forward strand.
TTGCCGAGCGCACCCTTCTCGGCGAGGCTCCTGCTCGTCGGGCCTTAGTCGACCGGGTCTATGTGCCCCTTCGCGACGGCGCCTCGTCGCTGCTAGAGACCGCCCACGCCTACCTCGAGTGCGGCGGCGGCATCGAAGCCACGGGCCGGGTGCTGTTTATTCACCCCAACACTGTGCGCTACCGCCTGGGTCGAATCGAAGAGCTCGTGGATCTCGATTTGTCGTCTCCTCGCGAGGCATGGACAGCCCAGATCGCCTTGGCGGTAGGGCGTTTGTCGGACCAACCACGCCAGCGCAGTTGGCGCGCATCGGTGAGCCCTACCGCGCGTTAGCACCCTCACGGGTAATTTTCGTTGTAGGAAACCTACAAAAGTGAACGCGAGATGTCGTGGGCTTCGTTGGGACGTGAACGGTAGGCCAAAGGTGCAGAGTTAGCCACGTGCTCGCAATCGTTGCCCCCGGACAGGGCTCACAAACTCCAGGCTTCCTCGCCCCGTGGCTAGAACTCCCCGGATTCCGCGACCGGATGGACTGGCTCGGCGCCGTCGCCGGGATGAACCTGGTGGAGCACGGGACCCATTCGGACGCCACCACCATCAAAGACACGGCCGTCGCCCAGCCCCTCATCGTCGGGGCCGGCCTCATCTCGCTTCTCGCGCTCTTCGAGCACCCCGCCGACGGCTTCAGCAGGGTCGGCGTAGGCGGTGGTCACTCCGTCGGCGAGATCACCGCTGCATCGGCCGCAGGCGTGCTGAGCGCCGAGCAGGCCATGGTCTTCGTCCGTGAACGCGGCCAAGGCATGGCGGAGGCCAGCGCAGCCACCGCAACCGGCATGGCAGCCATCGTCGGAGGCGACCCAGACGAGGTTGCGTCGGTTGTGGAGCGCCACGGCCTCACCGCCGCCAACATGAACGGTGCCGGACAAGTCGTGGCCGCAGGCACCCTCGAGCAGGTCGAAAGCTTGCGCGACGACCCGCCCGCCAGGGCTCGAGTCATCCCGCTCCAGGTCGCCGGGGCGTTCCACACCCACCACATGGCCCCTGCCGTCACAAAGCTGCGCGGCTACTCCCGCGCCATCTCGGTGCACGACCCACGCACCGCGTTGGTGTCCAACGCCGACGGAAGCGTCGTCTCCAGCGGCCGCGAGGTGTTGTCCCGCCTGGTCAGGCAGGTCGAGAACCCCGTGCGCTGGGACCTGTGTATGCAGACCTTCGTTGACCTCGGCGTCACCGGCCTGATCGAGATCCCCCCGGCCGGCACCCTCGCCGGTCTCGCCAAGCGCGCTATGCCGGGGGTAGAGACGCTCGCGCTGAAGACGCCCGACGACCTTGCCGCTGCGCACCGGATGATCCGCGAGCACGGCGCTGGCCAAGAGCCTACCGACGCACCCACCTGGCGGCTCGTGGTCTCACCGATGAAGGGCATGGTCACCCCGCTAGCGGGCCCCAACGCTGACGTGCGGCCCGGCGATGTGGTGGCCACCGTGGCCACGCTGCGTGAGACCCACCAGGTCAAAGCCCCGCACGGCGGTCACGTCATCGAATGGCTCGTCGAGCCGGGCGATCCGGTTGGCCCCGGTCAGCCGCTGCTGCGCCTACACCCGCACGGGGATAACTCATGAGCACCCCCTCGTTGAATGTGCGCCCCACTGTGCAGCACGCCCGAGTGCTCGGTATGGGTGCCTACCGACCCGAGCGCGTCGTCACCAACGCCGAGATCTGCGAGCACATCGACTCCAGCGACGAATGGATCCGGCAACGGTCCGGCATCGCCACCCGTCACTTCGCGCGTCCGGACGAGACGGTCATCGACATCTCCGAGGTGGCCTGCCGTGAGGCGATGACCAACGCTGGTCTCACCGTCGATCAGATCGACGTCGTGCTCTTAGCGACCGTGACCCACCCCTACCAAACGCCAGCCGCGGCCCCGATGCTGGCCGATCGCCTCGGCATACCTGCGCCTGCGGCCTTTGACATTTCCGCTGCGTGCGCCGGGTATTGCTACGGCATCTCACTGGCCAACGACATGATCCGCTCCGGCAGCGCCCGCCACGTCTTGGTGGTCGGCGTCGAGAAACTGTCTGACTTCACGGACCCCAGGGACCGTGGCAGCGCGTTCATCTTCGGCGATGGCGCAGGTGCTGCAGTCGTGGGGCCCTCGGACTCCCCCGGTATCAGCCCGACGGTCTGGGGCTCGGACGGCAAGAACTGGGACAAGATCGCCCAGCGCGAGCCGTGGACCGACTTGCGCGAGGCGATGGAAAAATCCGGTCGCGAGGAGGGTATCCACTGGCCTTCGATCGGTATGCAGGGCCAAGCCGTCTTCCGCTGGGCCGTCTACTCGATGGCCCCGGTCGCCCGCAAGACGATGGAGACCGCTGGCGTGACCGCTGACGAGCTCGTCGCCTTCGTGCCGCACCAGGCCAACCTGCGCATCACCGACCAAATGGTCAAAGAACTCAAACTCCCCGAGCACGTCGTGGTGGCCCGCGACATCGTCGACACGGGCAACACCTCAGCGGCTTCGGTGCCGCTGGCGATGCACCGAGTGCTCCAAGAGAACCCCAGCATCAGCGGCGGCCTGGCCTTGCAGATCGGCTTCGGCGCCGGATTGGCTTACGCCGCACAGGTCGTCGTACTTCCCTAAAATTTCCCGCGGCCCGGCGGGTATCCGGGTCAGCCCACACACCGGCGAGACTGATCGCCCACAGACAAGGAGCAACCCAATGGCTATGAACGAACAGGACATCCTCGCGGGCCTCGCTGAGATCGTCAACGAAGAGACCGGCCTCGAGACCGAAGCCGTCCAGATGGACAAGTCCTTCACCGAAGACCTCGACATCGACTCCCTCTCGATGATGACCATCGTCGTCAACGCCGAGGACAAGTTCGGCGTGCGTATCCCGGACGAAGAGGTCAAGAACCTCACGCACGTCCGCGACGCCGTGAACTACATCAACAACAACCAGGGCTGACCACGCACTGCGCTGTATGCCGTGTCGCGCGCTCCTGGTGAGCGGCGACACGGCATGCCGCACCAGCTCCACCGCAACACGAGCTCGAACGCCATCGGAATGAAACAAACCGTTGACCACATGACCCGCACGCAGCGAGCGATAACCACCCAAGGAGCAGCACATGCCCGCCAACACTGAGCGCCGAGTAGTCGTCACCGGACTGGGTGCTACCACCCCCGTCGGCGCGTCCGCGCACTCCACGTGGGATGCGATTCTGGCCGGGCAAAGCGGCGTGCGCCGTCTTGAGCGCGACTGGGTCGCCGAGTACG
>JBBQNO010000051.1:0-14514 GCA_038330045.1 Actinomycetales bacterium
CTCATCCTGAGGCATCGTGATTTATGGCGCTAGGGGTTGCGGTGATAAAGTTCTGCGCTGTTGCGCCAATAGCTCAATTGGCAGAGCAGCTGACTCTTAATCAGCGGGTTCGGGGTTCGAGTCCCTGTTGGCGCACTCACCAAAATTCCCCATCGCGAGCACTATCGCGGCGGGGATTTTTGCTGCTCCGCGCGGTATGCCGCCACACGTCGGCGCGTAGCATGGGGCACACTTCGATGCGTGACCAGCACCGAACAACTCGCCCAACCCGCCGTGCCGCCGCCTCGCGCCAAGCCAAGCATTCTCACTGCGTTCAAGCGGGGAATCCCCAAGTTTGTGGCTGACGGCGGCCCGGACCTGGCGGCCTCGCTGACGTACTTCGCGGTGCTATCGCTCTTCCCCGCGCTGCTGGCCATGATTTCACTTTTAGGGCTTCTTCCCGGAGACACGATCACAGACTTGCTGGCGATCGCAGAGAAGATGGGTGTACCAGACAGCTCGCTAGAGATCCTCGAGACCTTCATCGCCAGTAACCTCAGTTCAGGTGGCGCAGGCGTGGCCCTGATCATTGGTGTAGGCGGCGCGCTGTACTCGGCGTCGAACTACGTCAACGCGTTCTCGCGCTCGATGAACAAGGTCTACGACGTCGAGGAAGGCCGCCCCATCTGGGTGCTGAAACCGTGGCTCTACGGCGTCACTGTCGTGATGGCAATCATGGTGCTGCTAGTGGCTTTTGCGCTGGTGGTGACAACGGGCTTCGCGGAGTCCATCGCCGATGTGGTGGGCCTGGGATCAACCGTGGTCTTAATGTGGAGCATCGCCAAGTGGCCAGTCGTGGTGGCACTGGTGATGGGGATCGTTTCAGTTCTTTACTGGGCCACCCCGAACGTGCGTCCCACGTTTCGCTTCATCACCGTAGGCTCGGCATTCGCTCTGGTGGTGTGGGCCTTGGCCACCGTCCTGCTCGGCCTCTACGTCGGGTCGGACCTCGCCTCGTACAACGCGACCTACGGCGCCTTTGCCGGGGTCATCATCCTGCTGCTGTGGCTGTGGGTCACCAACATCGTGTTGCTCATCGGTGCTGAGGTGGACTCGGAAATCGAGCGCAGCCGCCAACTGCAGGCGGGCGTGGCGGCTGAGGAGCAAATCCAACTGCCTTTGCGCAACCGTTCCGGCGTCGAAAAGAAGATCAAGGGTGAGCGGGAGAAGATCGAAGAGGCCCGACGTATCCGCATGGAAGCGGCCGCCGAGAGCAAGGCAGATCACGACGCCTAAAGGGCAGGGCAAGCGGATCGATTTCGCGTTCTGAGCACGGGGTTCTACCGGGTACGATGGTCGCCGTTGCCCAGCGCGGTTGTGCCGCTCGGGTAGCCATGGTGGGTGTAGCTCAGCAGGTAGAGCGCCGCCTTGTGGTGGCGGATGTCGCGGGTTCAAGTCCCGTCACTCACCCCCATGATGTCTGCGGACATCACAAGCAGGGCGGACCGTCGCGGTTCGCCCTGCTTTGCGTTTCCGGGTTCAGCCAGGCTCCGGAGCGCGACCCGCCCGGGACCGACGCCCGAGCCTGGAGGGGCGCTCGCTGCATACCCTCGTTGTCGAAGTTGTCGGGGCTCAACCAGTTCACAAAGGCACGGCGCACCCTCAGCCATTCGACATCGGTGACCGAGTACCACCCGGTGTCACGGTTGCGTCCCTTGATTAGGGCCCCCTGACGGAAGGTGTCCTCGTGGCGCAAGCCGAGCCTCAGCGCCGCTGCGCGAGAGGGCGCGTTGAGGGCATCGCATTTTCACTCATACCGGCGGTATCCCGGATCGTCGGACGCGGAGTGCATCAACAAAAACTGCACCTCGGTGGCCGTACGCTTGCGCTGGAGCAGCAGTGAGGGGTGGATGTGCCCGACTTCGATCGAGCCAACGGATCAGTCGGGATATCCGCGTAGAAGTAGGGGTCTGTGTACGCAGCAACCTCAGTGATCCACGCTTGGTATGCAGACAGTGACGCGAACGGGCCGTAGGGCACGTACGTCCAACTCGCTCCGTCGAGGTCGAGGCTGTCAGCGGCAAACAGGTGCTCTGCGTGTCGAGCCGGGTGAGTCGCTCCACCGACAGAACTGGCCTGTCAGCAGTGTTGAGGTCGGCATACGTGCGGCGTCCCATCCATACACGACGTCGCCGACCGGCTGGCCCAGAGTATTTGGTCTCCACGGGCGCAGTGTGGCAGAGCCGATCCGCTAGGCCCGGTGTGAGGCCGCCGTGCGCTGATGGGTATCGAGGGCTACCCGCCAGGTTCGGCGATTTCCCGAAGGGTGGCGGTGTCGAGACCGGGAGGGTCCCTGAAGACGGCCCGGCGGTAGTAGCGCAGCTCGGCGATGCTGTCTTCGATGTCGCCGAGGGCGCGGTGGCCGCCGGTTTTGGTCGGGGAGTTGAAGTAGGCCCGCGGATACCACCGGCGGGCCAGCTCTTTAATCGAGGACACGTCTACGATGCGATAGTGCAGGTGCTGCTCCAACTCGGCCATGTCGCGGGCTAGGAAGAGTCGGTCGGTGCTCACCGTGTTGCCTGCGAGCGGGGCCTTCTTCGCGTCCGGCACCCATGCCCGCACATAGTCCATGACCTCCCTTTGAGCTTGGGCCATCGGCATTCCGTCAGCGAGTTGGTCGAGCAACCCGCTCGTTACGTGCATCTCCCGCACAAAGTCACCCATCTGGGACAGCGCCTCATCCGGTGGGCGAATGACCACGGTGACGCCCTCGCCCAACACGTTGAGCTCGACGTCGGTCACCAGAGCGGCGACCTCGATCAGGGCGTCCGCGGAAATGTCGAGCCCGGTCATCTCACAATCGATCCACACCAATCGGTCGTGGGAGGTTTTTGCCTGATTTACGGTGCTCACCCGCCAAGGGTAACCGGGTGCCCGACCCGCGCTCGGCCCTATATTTTCCCCCTGTGGACGCGAACGGGGCAGCGATGATGAGCCCCAACGTGACTCATCGTCCACGAGTGCGCCAAACTCTTCTGTGGGGCACCACTCTTACCGCGTTTCTCCTCGGGGCGCTGGTCTTGACGCTGGTGATGAGTCACAGTGCCGGAGCCGCGGCCGTGCTGCTTGCTGCCGCCATTTCGACCACGGTGATCGGCATAGTGGTGCCCCTCTTCGTGTGGGTCGATCGCCTGGAGTCCGAGCCCGCACCGATGTTGTGGTTTGCCTTCGGGTGGGCGGCCATCGCGACCACCGTCAGCATCGGTTGAGTGTGGCGCTGACACCAGGCCTGGAGCGGGTGGGCGCCCCGTCGGCCATCGCGGCCTCCGTCGTGGCCGCGCCGATTGTCGAGGAATTCTCCAAGGGCATGGGTGTGGTGGCGATTTTTGTTTTCGCGAGGCGCGAATTCAACGGTGTGGTCGACGGCATTGTGTATGCCGGGATCGTGGCGATCGGTTTTGCTTTCGTCGAAGACATTCTCTATCTGGCGCGAAGCTATGAGGTATCGGCCAATCGGGGCTGGTCCCTGTCTTTGTCTTGCGCTGCATCTTCACACCGTTTGCGCACCCGATGTTCACCGTGTGCTTCGGCATAGCCCTCGGGCTAGTCGCGCATCAACAGCGCGCCAGGTATGCGGTCGTGCCGCTCATCGGCTACCTGGCCGCAGTGGGTGCCCACGGTATCTGGAACGGTGCCACCCTGACCGACCTCTGGTTGCCGCTGTATTTCCTGCTTCAGGTGGCGCTGTTCATCGGCTTCATCACCATGGTGATCTTTGCCCGTCGCCGAGAAACGCGAATGATCCGGGACCACCTGACGGGGTACGGGATGAACGGATGGTTCTCGCCGGGCGACGTCGCGATGTTGACCTGTCCGGGGAGCCGTCGGCGTGCTCGCCGTTGGGCGCGGCAAACCTTGGGGCCCGCCGGCGAGGTAGCGATGCGCGCCTTCCAAGATGAATCTTCAGAGTTGGCGATCGCCGGCGACCACCTCGAGCGCGGTGACAGCGTCCAGTGGTGGGGCCCCAAGGAGCAAGCCCTGCTTTCTACCTGCGCCGCTCACCGCTCCGCACTAGACGCGATGCGCGGCTAGCAGACGGCCTTAGACCGGGTTGGTCGCTACCCAGTACCCAACGAAATGACCATTCTGCGATGCGCAGGAGGTCATGGCCGACGAAGGCCATCGACTCCTCGTCCGCCGTGGTGCCTCGGCCGCGCCAACGCCCTGAGACCAGATTGCCTTCAAGGATGGGACCCAACTCGATCTCGAAGGTGATCTCGGTAAACATGTTGTGCGTCTGCCGAACGGTCTCCAGTAGTGCTGTGAGTCCGTTGACCTTATGGTCCGGCTAGTGGCCGACGAATTCGTCGCCGATGAACTCTGCGGCGGCGTCGTGGTGGCCACTCCATAGTTCCTCGATCCACCGGCGATAGAGGGCGCGCGCGTCTGAGGTCATACGTCCAGCAAATCATCGGCGGCCCGGGGCGGCAAGGGGACTTTTGCGCCAGATCGCCCACCCTTGTTGTTAGCGGGTGGCGTCCGCGTGCGCCAAAAGCGCGCGAGATTCAGTCAGGAAGCGGCCAGCATATGAGCCAAACCATCCTTCGATTTCCCCGAACTGCTCAACGAATGCTGCACGGTCGCCGCGGCGCAGCATGTCGAGAGCTGCACCAAATTTCGCGTGGTAGCGCTCGATGACGTCCACGCTTGCGGCCGACGCGGTGATGATGTCGAAATAGAGTTCCGGGCTCTGAGCGAAAAGGCGCCCAACCATCATTAACTCGAGGCGGTATATCGGCGAGGACAACGCCAGCAGATCGGCAAGTTTGCGATCCTCGTGGGCTAGGTGTGAGCCGTAGACGAAGGTCGAGAAGTGACGCAGAGCCTGGATCAGACCCATCGCGCCGTCGTGATCGGCGGCAGACACATCGTGCACGCGGGCGCCCCACAGGCGGATCTGCTCGATGAGCCACTGCGATGCTTCCGGCTCGCGCCCTTCGCAGCACGCGACCACCTGTTTGGCGAAGGAATCCACGTCCGGGCCAAACATGGGGTGCAAGCCCACGACGGGCCCGGCGTGAGCGGCCATCATTGCGGCCACGGCAGCGCTCTTGGTCGAGGTCAGGTCGGCCAAGAGGCAATCTAGAGGCAGCGGCGGCAATGCTTCGATCACCGAGACGGTGTCGTGGATCGGCACCGAAATCAGCACCATGCCCGCGCCCTCGACGAGATGGGTGGCTTGGGGCCAGTCATCGCGATCGAGGATCCGCACCTCATACCCCGACAGGGTCAGCATCCGGCCCCACATGGCGCCCATTGCCCCGGCGCCACCGACGATCACGATCGGGCCGAGATCAGGTGCCTGCTGGGTGAACCCCATGTTCTTCTCGTGCGCGTAGGCCTCCCGCATGCACCGGCGCAGGATGTCCTCGATCAGGTCAGGCGGCACTCCTTTGGACTCGGCCAGCGCACGCTTGGCGGCGATCATGGTGCGCTCGCGCTCGGGCGCGTAGATCGGCAAGCCGTGGGCTCCCTTGACCTCACCTACTTGGGATACCAAGCTCAGTCGACGGGCTAGAAGATCAAGCATTGCCTGGTCGACGTCGTCGATCTCGTTTCGAAGGTGGGACAGTGCAGACTCCATGACCGCAGATGGTATCCGCGCCTAGACTGCTCGTCGGCCCCCGTAGCTCAATGGATAGAGCAACGGCCTTCTAATCCGTAGGTTGCAGGTTCGAATCCTGCCGGGGGCGCGCTGAGGAAACGATCCCGGCCAGGGTCTCATCCAACGGTTGTGACTACATACCGAGGTGGGCTCGGGTCGTGGAGTCGTCGACCGCGAACGATGCGGTGAATTGGCATACCGTCCCGGACAGTTCTTGCATCATCGGCGAGAAGAGACCGGCGACACCGGCGCGTGATGACCTGTTAGGTCGCTGGCGGGCCGCGGCCTGCAACGTGCGGTCTTGGGCGCTCGAGAACCCCCATCTGTACGCATTGGTCTACGGCTGGCCCGTGCCGGGATACGTGGCGCCTTAAGACACCGTCGGGCTGGCGAGTCGCGCGACGGCGGTCTTGGCCGTTGTCTTGAGCGATGTAGTCAGGCGCGACGAGTCGCCTGGAGTGAATACGGGGCCATATCCTGGGTGCCTGCGCTGGACCAGTCGGTAGAACGGGGCATAGCCGGGCAGCAGGCATTCTTGGGCGGTGGCGTTGTCCCGGAGTTAGCGGTGTGCGCACTCATGGTCTGGACGGGCGTCTTCGGGGCGGTGTCGTTAGAGTTGTTCGGGCAACACTCGGCATCGGTGGCGGCGTAGGCGACAGCGCAGCAATGACAAGAGCTCGAGAGCTAAGCGGCGGTTCGCTTTGGTTGGTTACCTTTAAACCCGCAAACTAGGGCTTGTGAAGAACAGAGGCGATGAGACGCCGCAGGCGTTGCTCTCGTCCGTCGAGCATTTGCGCAGCGCTGCCGAATCTGTGCGTTTGCCGTTGGCACTTCCGGGCGTCGACGTGGCCCGCGATTCGCGCCGCGCGATGGTCCAACAGCTCGACGACTACGTGCTGCCTCGGCTGCGTGCCGTGGACGCGCCACTGCTGTGTGTTGTGGGCGGGTCCACCGGCGCAGGAAAATCTACGCTGGTCAACTCGATCGTCGGTGAAGTGGTCAGCACCACGGGCGTGCTGCGCCCGACCACCCGCTCCTCGGTGCTCGTGCACCACCCGGACGACGAGCGGTGGTTCACCGACAACCGCATCCTTCCGGGCCTGTCGAGGTCCACCGGTGTGTCCACCGCCAGCAGCAACCCGACCTCGGTGCGTTTGGTCAAATCGGCGTCGCTGCACCCTGGGCTGGCGTTGCTCGACGCCCCCGACATTGATTCGGTGGTGCGGGCCAACCGCGACTTGTCCAGGCAACTACTCAACGCCGCCGACTTGTGGTTGTTCGTGACCACTGCGGCGAGGTACGCAGACGCCGTCCCGTGGGCTTTGCTGCGCGAAGCTGCCGAGCGCGGAACCTCAGTGGCCATCGTGTTGGACCGGGTGCCGCCCGACGCGATGGAAGAGATTCGGTTGCATCTGTCCCAGATGCTGGGCGAGCAAGGGCTGGGCGCTTCGCCGATCTTCACTATTCCTGAGTTGGTCTTGGACTCCTCGGCGATGCTCCCGGCAAAGCACACAGGTCGGCTCTCGGGGTGGCTGACCTCGTTGGCGAGTGATTCCATGGCCCGCTCAGTGGTCATCCGCCGCACGCTATCCGGCGCCTTGTCGTCCTTGAGCGCCCGAGCCGTAGACCTCACTGACGCAGCCAACGTGCAAGTGCAGGCTCGTGACCATCTGCGGGCGGGGGCCCACACGGCATACGACGAGGCGTTGGAGGGGGTCAACGCCGGGATGGAAGACGGCTCGCTGTTGCGCGGTGAAGTGTTGGCTCGCTGGCAAGAACTTGTCGGGACCGGTGAGTTCCTGCGGCAGATCGAGGCAGGGATTGCCAAGGTTCGCGACCGGGTGACTTCCTTCCTGCGCGGGCAAGCTCCGTCGACGGAGTCGTTAGGTGAGGCCCTGCAGACGGGCGCGGCTGCGCTCGTGAGCTCACATGCGCAGGTCGCGGCCAGCACGGCAGCCCGCGGGTGGCGCAGCAGTCCCGGTGGTGAGCCGCTTGTGGCCAAGCACCCGGAACTTGCACACGGCTCCCCCGACCTCAACGATGGTATCGAGCGGCTGCTGCGTGATTGGCAAAAAGAAGTGCTCGACTTAGTGCGCGAGGAGGCAGGGTCTCGCCGAACCACGGCTCGCTACCTGGCGTTCGGGGTCAACGGACTGGCAGTCATGTTGATGTTGATTGCTTTCAGTGCGACCGGCGGGTTAGTGGGTGCCGAGGTGGCCATCGCAGGAGGCTCGGCGGTGCTTGCGCAGCGACTTCTCGAAGCTGTGTTCGGTGACCAGGCGGTGCGCACGATGGCCCGCAAGGCCCGGATGGCGCTTCTGCGTCGGGTCGAGCAGTTGCTGGCCAGCGAACGTGCCCGCTTTGAGCACGTGTTGGACGAGGTGCCGCTCTCGGTGGCGGCCATCGACGAGGTCGAGCGGGCGCGCGCCGAGGTCGAGGGGGCAAGGTGATGGTGATGTCTGGGCGGCATACTTCTGATGCGGCGGGCAAGTCGCTCGTATGGCGAGCAGGTCAACTCGACGACGCCGTGCGTGCGGGGGGCCACGAGCTCGATCGGCGCGCCGTTGACGAGGCAGGGGCGCTGACCGCTCGGGTGCGGGAGCGTTGGGCCATCAAGGGCGGCCGCACGGTAGTCAGTTTGGCCGGGCCGACGGGCGCCGGGAAGTCCAGTCTGTTCAACGCACTCGCCCAGGACGATGTGTCGACCATCGGGGCACGGCGCCCCACAACCGCGACGGCGACGGCCGCGATCTGGGGCGAGGAGGACAGCGACGAGTTGTTGGATTGGTTGGCCATCCCGACTCGCAACTACATCGAGGGCGGTGCCGACGACCTTGACGGGCTTGTCCTCATCGACCTGCCGGACTTTGACTCGATCCACCAGGCGCACCACCGTGAGGCGGACCGGGTGATGGAGCGCTCCGACGTTTTTGTGTGGGTCACCGACCCCCAAAAGTATGCCGACGCCCGGCTGCACGAGGACTACCTCAGCACGTTGGCCGATCACCAGAGCGTGATGCTGGTGGTGCTCAATCAGATCGACCGCGTCCCTGCCCAAGATGCTGTGGCTCAACTCAAAGGTGATCTGAGTGCGCTCGTGGCGGCCGATGGCGCGGGGGAGTTCGATGTGTTGACGACCTCAGCAGTGATGGGCGAGGGCGTGGATGAGTTGCGGTCCCGGATCGGCGACGTGGTTAAGTCTAAGAACGCTGCGGAGCAGCGACTGATAGGCGACATTGCAGCCTCTAGCCGTGCCCTGCTCACCTGCGTCGCGTCCGAAGAAGCTGCGCTCACGTCGTCTAGCACGGCTGAGTTGAACGCCGCGCTGGCCCGCGCAGCCGGCATACCCGTGGTGTTGCAGGCGGTGCACCAGGACTACCTTCGCCAAGCCAAAAGGGCGGCAGGGTGGCCGTTTACCCGCTGGGTCGCTCGCCTCAAACCTGATCCGCTGCGCCGGTTACGACTGGGGGAGGGATCTGACCCGTCGCCGATCTCTCCTGACGACGTTCGGTCTGTGCTCGGTCGATCATCCCTGCCGCCGGCCACCCCTGCTGCGCGCTCGCAGGTCCAGTTGGCCACTCGCAGGGTGGCTGACGCGGCGAGCGTCGGTCTGCCTGCGCCATGGGTAGAGGCTGTTGAGGATGCTGCGAGCCCCAACGAATCATCACTGGCCGATGCGCTGGATCAGGCCGTGGTCAGCACGTCATTGCGCACGCGCGACCCGCGGTGGTGGGCCGCCGGTCGTGGGCTTCAGGTGCTTCTTGCGCTGTGTGCTGTGGCCGGAGTGGTCTGGCTGACTGCGCTCGCCGTGGCTGGGTGGATGCAACTCGACCTCGATGCGCCGTCGTGGGGTCCGGTGCCGATTCCCCTCGCTCTGCTTTTGGGCGGGGTGCTCGGGGGACTCCTCGTGGCCGCCTTGGCGGCGGTGCTTGCGCGACGAGGGGCGTCGCGGCGGCGAAGAGTCATCGAGAAGCGAATGACGGCCTCCATCGACGCGGTGGCGACGACGCACGTGCGCGAGCCGGTGTCCGCGGTCTTGACGCGGCACCAGCAGACGCGGAAGCAATTGCACGCTGCCGCTTCTGGCTGAGGGTAAATGCGTGGCTTTTCGTCCACACCTTCCTTCGATGGAGACATTGTCCCCAGATGACCCGCGACTCTTCCTGGCAAGGTAAAGCATCACAAAACTGAGGTGAGCGCTGCACAGTAGGTGCGGCTTCAACCACGGGAGTTCGATCATGAACGAGAGTTTCGTCACCGTATGCGGCAATGTCACCAATGTGCCGGAGGTGAAACATGGCAAGGATTCGGGAAACCCCTTCACCGTCTTCAGGTTGGCGCAGAACACCAGTCGTCGCGAGCCGAACGGCGAGGTCGTCAACACAGGGGTCCATTTCTACGACGTGATTGCTTTCGGTGCTCTAGGGGCAAACGTCGCGGAGTCCATTGGCGTCGGCAACCCGTTGGTGGTCCACGGGCGGTTGCGTGTCAGGGAGTGGGAGAGCGGTGAGAAGAAGGGCATCGAGGTACAAATTGACGCGAACTCGATCGGACCCGACCTCACCTTTGGGACGAGTCAGTTCACGAAGCGCCGCAAGGGCGTATACCAGAGCCATGACCGGATTGCGCTCGAAGTCGAGGGTCGCCGCGTGCGAGTCGACGACAACGGTGAGGTGTTTGACGACGGCGATCCGGAATCGATTGGAGGCCACGACGAATCCGACAATTCACAGGGGTCACGGCTGGCCAGTTAGCCTGAGCGCATGGCCGAATTTATTTACACGATGAATCGCGCCCGAAAGGCGCACGGCGACAAGGTCATCCTCGATGACGTCACCATGTCCTTCTACCCGGGTGCCAAGATCGGAGTGGTCGGCCCCAACGGTGCCGGCAAGTCCACGATTCTAAAGATCATGGCAGGGCTGGAGCAGCCCTCCAACGGTGAGGCGCGGCTTTCGCCCGGTTACACCGTGGGGATACTGCTGCAGGAGCCGCCGCTCAACGAAGAGAAAACCGTGCTTGGCAACGTTGAAGAAGGCGTCGGCGAGATCAAGGCCAAGGTGGATCGTTTCAACGCCATCGGCGAGGAAATGGCCGAGCCCGACGCCGATTTTGACGCGCTGATGGCCGAGATGGGTGGGCTACAAGAAGACATTGATGCCGCCAATGCTTGGGAATTGGAATCCCAGTTGGAGCAGGCGATGGACGCACTGCAGTGCCCGCCGCCGGACGCCGACGTGACGGTCCTCTCCGGTGGTGAGCGCCGCCGCGTGGCGTTGTGCAAGTTGCTGCTGTCCAAGCCCGACCTGCTGCTGCTCGACGAGCCGACCAACCACCTGGACGCCGAGAGCGTGCAGTGGTTGGAGCAGCATCTGGCCAAATATCCCGGTGCCGTTTTGGCCGTCACGCACGACCGGTACTTCCTGGATAACGTGGCGCAGTGGATTGCTGAGGTCGACCGGGGTCGTCTCTACCCCTATGAGGGCAACTACTCCACCTACCTGGAGAAGAAGCGCGAGCGGCTGGCCATCGCCGGCAAAAAAGACGCCAAACTGGCCAAGCGCCTGGAGAAGGAGCTGGACTGGGTCCGCTCCAACGCTAAGGCTAAGCAGGTTAAGAACAAGGCGCGTCTGGCGCGATACGAGGAGATGGCGGCCGAGGCCGACAAGACCCGCAAGTTGGACTTCGAGGAGATCGCGATTCCGCCGGGGCCTCGTCTGGGTGCTCAGGTCATCGAGGTCATGGACCTGAAGAAAGGCTTCGGCGATCGCGTATTGATCGGCGACCTGAGCTTTACGTTGCCGCGCAACGGCATCGTGGGAGTGATCGGCCCCAACGGTGTCGGCAAGACCACGCTGTTCAAGACCATCGTCGGGATGGAAGAGCCAGACTCGGGGACGGTGAAGGTCGGCGAGACGGTCAGCATTTCGTATGTCGACCAGAACCGTGGCGGCATCGACCCCGAGAAGAACCTGTGGGAGGTCGTCTCCGACGGTAACGACTTCATCCAGGTCGGACGGGTCGAGATCCCCTCGCGGGCCTACGTCTCACAGTTCGGCTTCAAAGGTCCCGACCAGCAGAAGAAGGCGGGCGTGCTCTCTGGTGGGGAGCGCAACCGGTTGAACTTGGCACTGACCTTGAAGCAGGGCGGCAACCTACTGCTGCTTGACGAGCCCACCAACGACTTGGACGTCGAGACGCTGGGCTCGCTGGAGAATGCGCTGCTCGAGTTCCCCGGGTGCGCCGTGGTCATCAGTCACGACCGGTGGTTCCTCGACCGCGTGGTTACGCACATCTTGGCCTACGAAGGCACCAACGAAGACCCCGATAACTGGTACTGGTTCGAAGGCAACTTCGGTGCCTACGAGGAAAACAAGGTTGAGCGCATGGGTGTCGAGGCGGCCCGGCCGCACCGACTCACCTATCGCAAGCTCACGCGTGACTAGCGCATCTGCATGACGGCGATGGAGTGGCAGGCGTGAAAAGACGACGTCGGCCCCCGTTGCCCTTGCCTGCTCTCGAAGGAGTCGATGCGGCCAGGCTCACGATGCCCATGACAGGCACGTGGTCTACGGTCCTGGAGTTCGTGGCCGAACGCATCGGCGCGGTGGGGGACCCGAGAGCGGAGTCGTCCTTGGCGGTCCGGGTGCAGGCGCGTGAAGTGTTGCTCGGTGACGGTACGGTGGTTGCCCAGCACACGGCGTACAAGCCGGGTGGTTCGGTGTATCTCTACCGCGATCTGCGGCCCGAGGTGCCGGTTCCTTTTGAGTTGAAAGTGCTTCATCAAGACGCCGACATCATCGTGGTGGACAAGCCACACTTTTTGGCGACGATGCCCCGCGGTGCTCACGTGACCGAAACGGTGGTGACCCGAGTCCGACGAGATCTGGGTCTGCGTGATGCGGCCCCGGCGCACCGACTGGATCGCCTCACCGCCGGCGTGCTGATGTTGACGCTTCGACCGGACGTTCGCGCTGCGTACCAAAACCTCTTTGCCCGCGGTGAAGTCACCAAAACGTATGCCGCTCTGGCGCCCTTGGACGCGTCTCTGTCCGAGCCGGTCACGGTGAGCAATCGGCTGGTCAAGGAACGGGGTCAGTTGCAGACCGCGGTCATTGATGGCGAGCCGAATGCCGTCACCACCGTGCGCCTTCGTGCAGCACATGCCGAGTGGGGAGTTTACGAACTGAGCCCGCACACCGGGAAGACCCATCAGCTTCGGGTGCATTGCGCTGGGCTCGGCATCCCGATCGTGGGCGACCCGCTATACCCCGTGGTGCGCGACGTGGCAGGTGATGACTTCAGCAGCCCGCTGCGCCTGGTGGCTGAACGTCTAGAGTTCGTGGACCCTCTGAAGGGTGCACAGCGAGTGTTTGAATCGGAAAGGACGGTGGACCGTGGCTGACGTCGTCGCCTTGCTGCGTAGCGTCAACGTGGGCGGCAATCGCTTGAAGATGGACTGGCTGCGGGTGCTCGCGGTTTCGGTGGGCTGCGAGAACGTGCGGACGATCGTCGCGACGGGGAACATCGTGATGAGCCCAACGAAAGACCTTAACGGCACCGGCCGAGCCCTGGAAGAAGCGCTTGCTGCGCACTTTGGGCGCATAGATGTCGTGATGCGCACTCACGAACAGATGGGATCTGCCGTGACGCGCAATCCGTGGGGGGCATTGGTGGAATCGGGTGAACTCGAGGGGCGTGCAGTTCACACGATGTTTTGTGCACAGGCACCGACCCAGACGGTGATCGATAGCCTGCCAACAGGAGAAACCGACGATGAGTTGGCCGTGTCCGGCTCAGAGGTCTACCTGAAGTTGGCGGGCTCGGCCGCTGAGACTCGGTACACCGGGGCGTGGCTGGAGCGGCACCTGCGCATCATCGGGACGGTGCGCAACCACAACACCGTCCTGAAGGTCCTTGCCGCCACTGCCTGAGTCCATCCAGGCAAGCGTTATGGCTATTGATGAATTGCGGTATGTGTGCGAACGGGTCGATCCCCAACGAGTGAGAATCGAGTGGTGACCATGAGTAGGAAATCGCTTCGTTGCACTCTGGGGCGGCATGCTAACAAGACGTTCGCCAGAATGTAGACGACATCAGCATGCTCACCCGGCAATGCCAGCGATGTGGGCGGGTTCGTGACGATGACCGATTCCCGCTGTATCCGCACGACCAAACCAAGGGTGACACCGCCCGGGTCATCAACGGAGGAACGATGGGCGGGGGCGGCCTCGGCTGAGCTCGTCCACAAGATGCGTGCACCAAAGCAACGACGACATCGTGGACATGACGTGCCGATTCCACACAGAAGGAGACGAGGATGGTTCTGAACCCGACGTCCGTTCTGTGCATGGTCGGGCGACACAACGACGTTGTTGTGCAACCGGACGCAGATCACCTCACCTGACTTGCGCAATCGCTGAGTGCGTGAAAACTTGCTCCCCGGTTACACGCGCGCCTCGTTCACAGTCGCGCGGCTCCGAAGAAATCGGATCATGAGCCAAAGTCGACTTATAGGTTGGGAGCCGAAGCCTGTCAGCAGTGAATAGGTCGGCCCACGACACGTTTGAGGGCGCGTGGTCCCGCGACACACCCGAGATCGACCGGCTCAATCGCGCACGTGCACGATTTAGCCGCTTTTCGCGGGCGTGTCGGCGGCAGATGAACACCGGTGGCCGCGAGTGACGAGGAGGAGGGCGTAGGTCTTGTCATCCGTCTTCCCTCACTCACTTAGTGCGTGGAATCACCCATCCGCCTAACCGAAACCGCAGGTTACAGCCCCAACAACCCTAATGGGGGTACAGCCCCTCGCAGTTGGTGGGAGGCTGGTGGCCGAGCCGTTGGCCGGTGAGCACTGTGTTGACCCCGGG
>JBBQNO010000052.1:0-14472 GCA_038330045.1 Actinomycetales bacterium
CTCGTTCGGCGTGGGCATGCCTAATGTAGGGTCCTTCTTCCTGGCTTCGAAGTCGAGGCCGTTAACGGCGGAGTAGACGGCCGCTCCTGCGCCCGCCATGCATCCGGTCATGGCGGCATTCGAGAGCCACGACGCCAGCCCGAAACTGCGGAAGTCACAGAGGCTGCTGATGACCCCCACCAACACGGCACCCGCCGGACCGGCCAGCACGATGGCGGCAGCCAAGACCACCGTGGTAAACGACACACTCAAGTCAACCCCGAACTCCATCTCGCGCATATTGGTGCCGAGCACGCCCAAGGCCGACAGGACCACGACCGCCTGCCAGTTGACGCTCGACTGCGCCTGTACACCCCACCAACCCATGGCCAGGGTGAGCCCCCACATCACGGTGATCACGGCATACAAAGACAAAGATAAAGACGAAGGGGACGAGCGCGTCATGTGCTCGTCCCCTTCGCCTGGCGACCTGTTGGCGACCGCGTTGCCTTACCGGCCGTTCCAATACACGACGTCGGCAAAGTTGCCCCGACCGAAAAAGAAACGGCTGACTGATGCGAACATGTTGCTCCTCTTGTTGCACCCGACCTAGATGCCATGGCGTTCCTTTCTGAGGAACGCATCGGGGTGCATTCTCATAGTGGCACGACGTAGAGGCGCTCGTGCTATCAATTTAACCAAGAGCACGCAAAAATGGACGAGACTTGACCAATAGCCTACACGCCGTGTCCGCAAGGTAGACTGAAGATCCCAACAGCCGCAGGAAAAACCGGTCTCGCCGCAACCATTGCGCGCTGGCTGCGGTTCTGGCCACGCACGATTGAACAGATCAGGAGCACACCATGAGCAAGCGAGCACGCAAGCGCCGCGCCGGAAAGAAGAAGGGCGCAAATCACGGTAGGAAGCCGAACGCCTAGACCAGCAAACAACGGATGTACCTGTGGTCCTGGCTCGATGAGAGCCAGGACCACAGGTACATTCACCCCTGCGGGGCGGCATTCACCCCTTCGGAGAGGGAGGAGCGGTGATTACGAAGAGCTGGTCTTGGTCACGCTGATGGACGTAATCCGTGAGAGCACTTGCATCCGCAGAGCGCTGGGTGCTCGCTCGGCATGGCAGGCTCGACGCACGAGGGACTTCAACAGCAGGTCGCGTTCGTATTCGAGTAGACAGGGACCGCATTCATCGAGATGAACCTTTATGGCCTCACGATCTTCGGGACCAGCTTCATTGTCGACGTATTCGAAAAGTCGAAGAATAACTTCAGCACAATCGGTGCCGTGTGCATCTTCAGGCGCACTGGTGTCGTGGTCGTTCATTTCTTCACCGCCCCGTCCTTGATAAATCCTCGCTCTAACGCGTAATCGCTGAGAAGGTCGCGCAATTGGCGGCGTCCTCGGTGCAGCCTGGACATCACAGTTCCAATCGGCGTGCCCATGATCTCGGCGATCTCCTTATAGGCAAAACCCTCGACATCCGAGAGGTAGACGGCCATCCGGAAGTCCTCACCGATGGCGGCCAGCGCACGCTTGACGTCGGAGTCCGGTAGGTGGTCTAAGGCTTCCACCTCGGCCGAACGCAACCCGCGTGAGGTGTGTTGCTCGGCACGCGCCAACTGATAGTCCTCCACCACGGCAGCGTCGGATTCCTTGGGCTGGCGCTGCTTCTTGCGGTAGGTGTTGATGTACGTGTTGGTCAGGATGCGATACATCCACGCCTTGAGGTTGGTACCAGGGCGGTACTGGTGGAAAGCCGCAAAGGCCTTCGCGTAGGTCTCCTGCACCAAGTCCTCAGCGTCAGTGGGGTTGCGCGCCGTGCGCAATGCCGCGCTATACATCTGATCGATCAAGGGCATGGCCTCACGTTCGAAGCGGGTAGCGCGATCAGCCGCAGACTCGAGAGTCACATCGATGGCGGCGTCGAGGTCTGCCTGGGAGACGGCCGTAGCCGGTGTGTAGTCAGTCATCGCACCCCAACTTACCGGGTAGGGCATCAGAATCTGTGGGCGACCTACGGGCGCATCCACGGTGGCGAGCATTAATATCGTCCTCCAGGCTCCTGCGTGGGAAGGGGGCTGCATCAGTGAACGACCACGCCCCATCGGCCATTCCCTTCCGCCGTGCCTCGAAATTCTTCAGGAGCACCCGGTGACCGTGGCACCATGTGGTAGTGACCGCTCGCAGCCCTGCCCCTGCCCGCGGGCTTCGCCCGCTGAAGCAGTCTGCGAAATTGCAGAATGTGCTGTACGAAATTCGCGGGCCCGTGGCCGCTCGTGCGGGGGCATTGGAATCGGCTGGGCACCGCATTTTGAAACTGAACATCGGCAATCCGGCGCTCTTTGGATTCGATGCTCCGGACACCATTTTGCGGGACATGCTGGCCGCCTTGCCGGGTGCACAGGGATATTCGGAATCACGCGGCATCCTGAGCGCACGGCGCGCAATCGTGGCCCGTTATCAAGACGTGCCCGACTTTCCCGATTTCGATGTCGATGGTGTGTATCTAGGCAACGGCGTCTCTGAACTCATCATGATGGTGCTGTCGGCACTCCTGGACAACGGCGACGAAGTCTTGATTCCTGCGCCCGACTACCCGCTGTGGACGGCGGCCACGAGTTTGGCCGGAGGCACCCCGGTGCACTACTTCGCCCAAGAGGACGATGACTGGAACCCGGGAATTGAGGACATCACGTCCAAGATCACCCCACGCACCAAGGCGATCGTGGTGATCAACCCCAATAACCCCACGGGAGCCGTGTACTCCAAGGAGATCCTTTCCCAGCTTGCTGACGTCGCACGCGAGCATTCGCTGCTGATCCTCAGCGACGAGATCTACGACCGCGTGTTGTATGACGACGCTGAGCACGTGAGCATGGCCTCGGTCGCGCCGGACATGATGGTGTTAACCCTTAACGGATTGTCGAAAACCTACCGCGTGGCTGGGTACCGAGCGGGCTGGTTGATCATCACCGGCCCGACGTCCCACGCAACTGGCTTCTTGGAGGGCATCGAGCTCTTGGCCTCGACCCGGTTGTGCCCCAATGTGCCAGCTCAGCACGCTATCCAGGCCGCCGTGTCCGGCTATCAGAGCATCCACGACCTGACCGGGCCCGGCGGGCGACTGGTCGAGCAACGCGACCTAGCGGTCTCGATGCTGCGGGACATGCCAGGGGTGAGTTGTGTTCAGCCCAAAGGTGCGCTCTATGTATTCCCGCGGCTCGACCCCGAGGTCCATGAGATCCATGACGACGTGCGGCTGTGCCTGGATCTTCTCGAGCAGGAACACCTGCTCGTGGTGCACGGAAGCGGCTTCAACTG
Organism: Actinomycetales bacterium; assembly: GCA_038330045.1. GTDB lineage: Bacteria > Actinomycetota > Actinomycetes > Actinomycetales > Dermatophilaceae > Ornithinicoccus. The sequence continues at coordinate 3,318 of JBBQNO010000052.1, forward strand.
GCCTGCGCCAGATCACTTGCGCATCGTGACACTGCCGTGGGCCGGGGACCTGCGAGCCGGGTTAGAGCGACTGGGCAACTTCTTGTCCAGTTATCGCCAATGAGCATCCTCGCTTTCGCTGACCGCCGGCCCCGGTCGGCAGTTCGCTGATGTGCGGCCGTTACGCCGCGAGCGCGGACCCCGACGAGTTGATCGAGATGTTTGGGGTCGACGAGAACGCTATGGGCGAGCCGACGAGGTCGTTGCTGGTGAATCCCCAGAGTCCGCTGCCAGGCACGAGCGACTACAACATGGCCCCATCCAAAGCGGCCCCCGTCGTGGTGGCCCGCGAAGGGTCGCGTCAACTACGGCTCCTGAGTTGGGGTTTGGTGCCCTCGTGGGCCAAAGACGCGCGCGGAGGTGCCCGGATGATCAACGCACGTGCCGAGACGTTGCTGGACAAGCCAGCATACCGCCAGGCTGCCCGCACCCGCCGCGCGTTGGTGCCCGCACAGGGGTGGTACGAGTGGCAAGTCTCCCCCACTGCCACCACGGCCGCCGGTAAACCTCGCAAGCAGCCGTTCTTCACCACCCGAGCCGATTCCACACCGCTGGCCATGGCTGGGGTGTACGAGTTCTGGAAAGACCCCTCGGTGTCACCCGACGACGAACAGGGTCCGTGGGTGGTGACCTTTGCCATCATCACCACCGCGGCCGAGCCCGGGCTGGACCGCATTCACCACCGGCAACCGCTGGTCTTGGACCCCCAACACTGGGATCGCTGGCTCGACCCGGCCCTGACTGACGGCGACGAGATCGGCGGGCTCCTCACCTGCGCGGAACCCGGGCGGTTCACCACCTGGCCGATCACCTCTGCGGTCAATCGCGTCGCCAACAACGGCCCCGACTTGCTCAGCGAGGTGCCTGCCGACCAGTTGGTGGGGGGCCACCTCGCTGATCCGCACACTGGTGAGGTTTTGGGCTGAGTGCAGCCCCCTTCGGTGATCACCCTTGCCACTCCGGGCGGCGACGGTCGCGCACACGTCTACTCCCCTGCCGCCCTTCCCGATGGTGTGCAGGCCCCACGCGGCACGGTGCTGTTGGGTCACGGCGCAGGCGGTGGCGTGGATGCCCCGGACCTGCAAGCACTGACGGCTCTCACCGGCGACGGGTGGGTAGTTGCGTTGCTTGAGCAGCCCTGGCGAGTGGCCGGGCGTCGGATCGCGGTCGCGCCGCCGATACTGGACGAAGCCGCCACCGAGATGCTTATGGCGCTCGCCGCTGAGCCGCATCTGCTGCCTCGACCCTGGGTGCTGGGTGGGCGCAGCGCCGGGGCTCGCGTGGCCGCTCGATTGTCTGCGCACGCGCAAGCCCTATGCCTCATCGCGTTCCCGCTGCAGCCGCCAGCCCCGCATCCACCGGTGACGAAAACGGGGCGGGTGCGGGCGACGCCTGCTTCCCGGGCCAAGGAACTGTTGATTCCGCTGCGGGCCGGCATACCGACGCTGGTGCTTCAGGGCGCGAGCGACCCCTTCGGCGGGCCACAGCAGATCGCAGCGGCGGGCACGCCCTTCGGCAGAGCCCTCACGGTGCGGTCCTACGCCGGCGACCACAACCGCACCAAGGATGTTGACGCCTTGGTCGGCGAGGTGGCCGACTTCTTGGCTGCACTACCGTAGGACGCGTCTACCTTGTCGACCCCGAAAGGCCCCATGCAATCCAGCGACATCTGGCCCGCTCCGTATGCCGAGCGCCCCGTGCGCGGGACCGTGCGGGTGCCCGGCAGCAAGTCGTTGACCAACCGATACCTGGTCTTGGCGGCTCTAGCAGCCAGCCAAAGTGTGGTGCGTCATCCGTTGATCTCGCGCGACACGACGCTGATGCGGGCTGCCCTGGAGCAACTCGGCGTGCGTTTCACCGTGCGCGACGACAACAGCGAGTGGCTGATCGACCCGCCGGCGCACCTCTCCTCGGGGCTCGCCATCGACGCAGGTCTGGCCGGAACGGTGATGCGCTTCGTACCTCCGTTGGCTGCGCTGACTCGAGGGGAGATCACCTTCGACGGCGACGAAGCCGCCCGCACCCGCCCGATGGGGCCGTTGGTACACGCGTTGCGCGACTTGGGCATCACGGTCGATAGCGAGTCTCCCGATGTGGCCACGTTGCCGTTGACAGTGCACGGCACCGGATCGGTGGATCAGCACGAGGCATCCATCGACGCGTCCGCGAGCTCCCAATTCGTGTCGGCACTGCTGCTCACTGGCGCGCGATTCACTGACGGCCTCACGTTGCGGCATGTCGGCCAGGGACTGCCGAGCCGACCGCATATCGAGATGACGTTGCACACCTTGTCGCAGGTCGGAGTCACCGCCAGCGAAATCGAGCCCGCCCTATGGCGCGTGGAGCCGGGCCCCATCGCAGGCTTCGACCTGACGGTCGAGCCCGACCTCTCCTCGGCAGCACCTTTCCTGGCGCTGGCCGCTATCAGTGGGGGCACGATCACCGTCCCGAGTTGGCCGACGAGCACGACCCAGGCCGGCGACGCAATGCGAGGCGTGCTGACGCAGATGGGCGCGTACATCACGCACACTCCCGAAGGCCTGCAGATCACTGGCCCTATCGCTGGATCGTTGCGTGGCATCGACATCAACCTGCACGACGTGGGCGAGTTGACCCCTGTCATTGCCGCCGTCGCCGCCACGGCCAACTCGCCGTCGCGCCTGCGCGGAGTGGGCCACCTGCGAGGCCACGAAACCGACCGACTCGCGGCCTTGGAGGCCGAATTGTCTCGCGTGGGCGCGCACGTCCGACAACACGATGACGGGCTTTCCATCGAGCCCGCCGCCCTGCACGGCGCGCAGTTGCAGACCTACGGCGATCACCGAATGGCCATGGCCGCCGCCGTGCTGGGCGCAGCGGTGCCGGGGGTCAGCGTGATCGACGTCGCCACCACCGCGAAGACCTACCCCGGTTTCGCTGACGTGTGGACTGCGTTGGTGGCGTAGTCCGTGGGGCGCTTCGATCATTACGAGGACTCGGTGCGGGATCGGCCGAGTCGTCGCAACTCGCGACCACGCAGCAAAGACCGGCCTGCCCACGCCGATGCCCTGATCGGCATGGTGACCGGGGTGGACCGTGGCCGGTACACCACCGTGGTGGACGACCACCCGGTGATTGCCATGCGCGCCCGCGAGGTGGGCCGGCACCGAATCGTGGTCGGCGACAACGTGGCGATGGTCGGTGACACCTCGGGCGGGGTCGACTCGCTGGCTCGGATCGTGCGGGTGCTTGATCGCGACACCGTGCTGCGACGCAGCGCGGACGATACCGACCGGGTGGAACGTGTCATCGTAGCCAACGCAACGCAGTTGGCCATCGTCACCGCGCTCGCTGACCCCGAACCTCGGCCGCGGATGATCGACCGGTGCCTCGTGGCGGCATACGACGCGGGCATGCATCCGTTGCTGGTGCTGACCAAAGCAGACCTGGCAGACCCCACTGAGTTGATCGAGCAGTATGCCGCGCTCGAGGTGCCGTACGTCGTGATCGCCCTCGGGCCGCAGGACTCCCCGGACCGCGCCGCCGCGATCGAGACCGTGCGGGAGCACCTTGACGAACGGGTGACCGTGCTGGTCGGGCACTCGGGCGTGGGCAAATCGACGCTGGTCAACGCCTTGGTGCCCTCGGCACATCGGGCGGTCGGTGTCGTCAACGACGTCACCGGGCGTGGCCGTCACACGTCCACGAGCTCCTTTGCCTTGCCCCTGGCCGGTGGTGGATGGGTGGTTGATACCCCGGGCGTTCGGTCGTTTGGCCTCGGTCACGTGGACCCGGCCACGTTCATCGAGCAGTTCGGTGACCTATCGCCCGGCGTGCAAGGGTGCCCGCGCAGTTGCAGCCACGACGAGCCCGACTGCGCCTTGGACGCCTTCGTCGCCTCGGGTGCCGCCGGGCCCACGGGCCCGGCTCGCCTGGAGTCGTTGCGACGCCTTTTGCGCTCGCGCACCAGCGACTAGAGCGACCCTCACTCCCCCGTAGCGCGTCACGACGCCCGCCGCTGAGTGCAGGCGATACGGTGAGGCCCGTGGAAAACTTCGCCGATGACATGCGCCTGGCCCACGTGTTGGCCGACACCGTCGAGCGATACACGACCTCCATGTTTCTTTCGGACGAGCTAGAAGTCTCGACCAAAGAGGACGGCACGTTGGTCACCCAGGCCGATCGGCACGCCGAGGAGTTGCTGCGCCACCAGTTGCAGCGGACCCGGCCGCGCGATGTCGTGCAGGGCGAAGAGATGCCGACCACGGGACACGGTAACCGTCGGTGGATCCTGGACCCCATCGACGGCACCACCAACTACATCCGTGGCGTGCCCGTGTGGGGGACGCTCATCGGTTTGGTCGTCGATGATGAGCCCGTGCTCGGGCTAGTGGCCGCTCCCTCACTGAATCGTCGCTGGTGGGCCGCTTCGGGCTCTGGTGCCTGGACCGGTCGCAGCTTAAGCCAGGCACGCCGCATCCACGTCTCGGACACCGCACACCTGAAGAACGCCTCCCTCTCGCACGCCGCGCTGGACAAGTGGTGGGACCACCCCGACCGCGCCGGCTTCCAGGAGTTGGCCCGCTCATGCTGGCGGACCCGGGGGTATGGCGACTTCTGGACGCACTGCCTTGTCGCTGAGGGAGCCGTCGATATCGGGCTTGACCCCAGCCTAGCCGTGCACGACATGGCCGCCCTGGCACCGATCGTGACCGAAGCCGGTGGCCGATTCAGCGACCACGCCGGCGTCGATGGGCCTTTCGGCTCCAGCGCCGTGTCGACCAACGGCCTCCTCCACGAAGAGACCCTGCGCATCCTGACCAAACGCGACTAGCGCGCCGCCGGGTCTGCGCTAGCGCGCTCGCTCAATTAACGGATTGTCGCCGCCTGCACCACGCTGACCTCGCCCAATCCCAGTGCCTGCACGGACTCGAGGTGGGCGGCGGCGTCGGCGACCACGACCGTGGTCCATCCCGGCCCGCTGCGCACCTCATCCCAGGCATCTGATGCTTGCTCGCGCGTCAACGACCTCGCACCCGCGACCGTCTCGGTGACGAAATCCGCATCGAGGCCATCCATCGCCAACCGGATCACTTCGCTCGCGATGGTGTCTGCAGTGCTGTATCGACCGGGTGCCGTTTTTGCGATGAAGTCCGCGCCGTGCTGCACCTCGGTATCGGTGAGGTCGCTCCCGGTGAGCGCCAGCACCGCCATCAGCGCTTCCAGTGCCGGGGCCGTGGCGTCAGCTCGCACCGCGCCGGAGACGCTGCATACGCCGCTGGCCTTGCGCGGGGCGAACCCTGCGCGCATGCCGTAGGTGTAGCCGCGCTCTTCGCGCAGCACGGCATCGATGCGCGCCGACGGCGACCCGCCCAGCAGGAACGCCAACACTTGGTAGGCGCCCCAGCCGTGCGGGGTGCGCCGATGCGGCCCCGGCCGACCCAGCATCAGGTGGCTCTGCGCCGACCCGGGACGATCCACCAGCACGATGCGCGACGCTTGGGCATCGCGGACGCCACTGGTGCTGTGGGCCGTGGGCGCCGGAGCGTCTCCGCTGCTCGTCCACGGGGCCAAGCCCGGCTCGAGCACCGAGGCCACATCGCCCGCGAGCGCGGACAGATCGCCGGCGACGACGATGGTGGCCCCTCGGGGGCGCATCACCGAGCGGTGATACTCACGCACGTCGGTGGCCGCTATGGCCCGCACGCTCGAGTCCGTGCCTGCCGCCGGTCTGCTTGCCCGGTCCGATGTCGCAAAGTAGGTCCGCGCGAACTCGATCGAAGCGCGGGAACCCGCGTCGGCATACTCATGCTCGATGTCGGAGCGTCGGGCGCGCTTCAACCGAGTGACCTCAACCTCGGGGTAGGCCGCCTCGGTGAGGCACTGCGCCAGGATGTCGATGGCAGTCACAAAATGGTGCGCCATGACCTCCATCTCTACGAAGATGCCGCGCTCACCGACGCCAGCACCAAGGGCGATTCCGTGGCGCTCGATCAGCTCGGCAAACTCCTGCGCGGTGTATCGCGCGGTGCCTTCATCCAGGCCGCGGGTGACCATCGTGGCCACGCCCTCCAGGGCGGTCGGCTCTGCGGCCAAGGGCGCTGGTATGCCGAGGCGCACCGATAAGACGTGTTGGCCGGGCACATCGACCGTGATTAGCCGCAGACCGCTGTCGAGGTGGTGTGTGACGGGGCTGGGGAACGCCCAGGGTGAGGCGGGCGCGACAGGTGGCCTCGGGGCCAGTGATGGAGTGCTGTCGATGCTCAAGCTGCGTGCCTCGCTCGTCGGTAGGCCAAGGTGGCGCGGGATTCGGGAGCGAGATATCGCCGGGCTGCTGCGCGAATATCCTCCGCACTCACCGCTCGCACCCGATCTACGTAGGTGTTGAGGTATTCGGGATCGCCATGGGTCATCATCGCTCGCCCGATGATGTCAGCGCGCTCCTCGATCGAGGCCAGCGCTTCGAGCCAGGAACGCTGGGCGCCGGCGGTGACCGCTTCAATCAGCTCGGGGCGAGCAAGGGCATCGCCGAGCTCGCGCAACTGGACACAAAGTGCAGCGTCGACCACCTCGATCGTGGAAGTCTCCTCGACGTCGATCACCACGTAGGCCAGCGACGTTCCGTCGACCAGTCCCAGTCCGGCCGCGCCGCAGTCGACCGCGATCTCGTCGCGGCGCACCAGGGTGCGGTCCAACGCACACGAGGCCAACCCGCCGAGTACATCAAGAGCCAGCGTGCACGCCAGGTAGTCCGGGGCGGTGATCTCCGGCAGCCGGAAGCACGCGTAGAGCCGATCTGAGGGCACCTCGCCGGTCATCTCGCGATGGGTAGGCGAGGTCAGTGGAGGTAGCGCTGGTGTACGGGGGGGCTTGGACAGCTCACTGGTCGGACGTGCGTCGCCGAAGTAGGTGTTGGCCCAGGCCAGGCCCTGCTCGACGGTGAGGTCACCGACCATGGTCACAATCGTGGTGCAGCGTTGGTAGTGCTCGCGGTAGAAGTCGCGCACCGTCTCCAGGGAGGCCGCGTGCAGGTCCTGCATGGAGCCGATCGGCGTGTGGTGGTACGGGTGATCAGCCGGGAAGGTCACCGCACACATCGCCTCCAGCGCGTCGCCGTAGGGCTGGTTGTCGTAGCGCTGCCGCTTCTCCTCGACCACCACGTCGCGCTGGTTGTCGACGTTGGCCTGGGTCAAGGCAGGCAACAATCGGGTGTGCCGATCGGCCTCCATCCACAAGGAGAGCTCGACGGCACCGCTGGGCACTGACTCGAAGTACGTGGTGCGGTCGAACGAGGTCGTAGCGTTGAGCCGACCTCCGTGGCCCATCAACTCGGCAAAGTGTTCTCCCTCGGCGACGTTCTCCGAACCTTCGAACATCAAGTGCTCGAAGAGGTGAGCCAGACCCGTTTGGCCGGGAGTTTCATGCCGGGAGCCGACGGCGACCCCGATGTTGATGCTGACCTCGGGCACGAGGTGGTCTTCGCTGATGAGCACTGTGAGGCCGTTGTCTAGGACGTGCGAACTGACGGGATAGTGCACTGACATGGCGCTCACTCTAAGGTGCGCACCCGAGCGCGGGCCTCGGCATACCTCAACTGTTCTCGTCGTCCATTCCACCGGGTGTGCCGACACCAGAACTGTCGTCACTTTTGGCTGCAGCAGTAGGGCGCATGATCCGACCCAAGCGCTCCGGAATCTCGCGCGAATTGTTCTCCATGGCCAAGCGGCCGAACACCTGCTGCTCGGTGATCGTGCGTTGCGCGCGGTCCCGGCCTAGGAACGTCACCGCCCAGTGCAGGAGCATGGTGATCTGCGACTTGAAGCCGATGATGTAGAAGAGGTGGACCACCAGCCACATGGACCAGGCCAGGAATCCGGTGACCTTGATCGGACCGACTTCAGCGATCGCCCGGAAGCGAGCCACCGTGGCCATGTTGCCCTTGTCGAAATAGCTGAAGTCTTCGCTGCTCGGATTTCCGTCGACGGCGCGGATGATCTGGGCTGCAGCGTGCCGAGCGGTCTGGATCGCGGTCTGCGCCACTCCGGGCAATCCGTTGAGGGCGATCATGTCCCCTAGGACGAAGATCTCTGGGTGCTCCGGCAGCGTCAGGTCGCTGTTGACCGGGATGCGGCCCCCACGATCGACCTCCAGGCCCACCTGGTCGGCGAGAATTTTGCCCAACGGGCTGGCGCTGACGCCGGCCGCCCACACCTTGGTCACGGCCTCGATGCGGTGGACGGTGCCGTCGCGGTCTTTGTAGTTCAGGCCCAACTCATCGACATCGACGACCATTGCGCCGAGGCGGACATCAACCCCCATCCGCTCCAGTTCCTCTTGGACCTTGCCCTGCAGTGACGGGTCGAAGGAACTCAGGACGGCATCCCCACCGTCGAGCAAGATGATTTTGGAGTCGTTGGCGTCGATATGCCGAAACTCCCGGTCCAAGGTGCGCTTAGACAACTCCACCAACTGGCCAGCCATCTCCACTCCGGTCGGTCCCGCGCCCACGACCACGAAGGTCATGAGGCGCTCCACGTCGTCCGCTTCGCCGCGTCGAGCTGAGATCTCGGCCAGCTCAAAGGCCCCGTAGATGCGACCCCGAAGCTCCAGCGCATCGTCAATCGACTTCATACCCGGTGCATCGTGGGCGAAGTGATCGTTGCCGAAGTAGGAGGTTTTGGAGCCCGCAGCGACGATCAGGTATTCGTAGTCGTACTCCTCCTCGATCCCCAACGTCGACACCTGGATGCGCTTGGCCTCGACATCGATATTGCGCACGTTGCCGAGCAAAACCTCGGCGTTGTCTTGCTTGGCCAGGATCTCGCGGGTGGCGGGCGCAATCTCTCCGGACGACAGGATGCCCGTGGCCACCTGGTAGAGCAGCGGCTGAAAGAGGTGGTGGCTGGTTCTCGCGATCATCGTCACCTGGACGTCGGCGTCGGCCAAGGCTTGAGCAGCGAAGAGGCCCCCAAAACCCGAGCCGATGATGATCACACGCGGTCGGCGAACAGGGTGATTGCTCATAGTAGCCAAGCCTACGGACAGCCATGGCACCTCGCCATCCGGGTATCCTCGCGAACCTGAACCCGACCGAGCCTGGGCCGAAACGGAGAGGCAGCGATGGCGAAGAACAAGACCCAGCCCCCTACCGTTGAACCCAAGCGTTTGTTGCAGCTCTCTAGGACTTCGCCCGACGTGGCGACTGACTGATCACCGGCTTCTCGCCAATGGCGTGGAGAAGATTGCGGACCACCCACCACACTGCCGCTTTGTGAGGCCTCACAGGTTCTGTGCGACCACGCAAGAGACACTGATGCCTATGCGCCGACTCATCCTTGCCTCCTTCACCCTCGTGTGTGTTGGCCTAGCGGGGTGTAGTGCCGGCGACACCAACCCCTCGACATCTCTTGTCGCGAGCACGACCGCTCCGAGCCGGGACTTCTCGGTGTCAGAGTCCCCTCTATCTGCTGCGGTGTCGTTACGCGCCCCGACGGCGGGTGTCGATCAGGCATTGGCACCCGGTGGGCTCAACGACGGAATCATCAATCCCGAACAAGGTGACCTGATCTGGTTCGACGGGTACGACCGAGTCGAACCCGGTCACATCGGCACCTCGGTGGTGGCGGCCCACGTCACCTACGAAGGCGAACCGGATGTCTTCAGCGACCTTGAGGACGTGTCCGTGGGCGATCCGATAACCATCAGGTATGCCGACGGCGCCGAAGCAACGTTCGCCGTCACTGCTGCGGAAGTCATCGACAAGACCGAGGTCCAGACCGATCCACGGGTCTGGGGGGCGCAAGACGACGCACGACGCTTGGTGCTGATCACCTGCGACGACGCTCTCGGCTTTCGCGAAGACGGCCACCGCAGCGCCAACCTTGTGGTCTTCGCCTCGCCGATAGAGCAGTAGACGAACATGAAGAACCCCGGCCCATGAGGGCCGGGGTTCTTTCCCAACGAATTTGGTAGCGGGGGCAGGATTTGAACCTGCGACCTCCGGACGCCACCAGGGGCATCGCGACTACTACTGACAAGACCCGAAAACTACCGAATACCTCGGTGTGGTGAGGGATTCGTCCTCGCTTCCAGACTTCAGACTAGCCGAGTGGTACCGACAAACTCCGGGTGTTTCTGGACAGCAAATGGACACTGATCGAATACGTCAGACCAGGAAACCCACGCCGCGGACCAGTGTCGCCAAGTCACGCGCTCTTCGCAGCCGATCTTCGGTGACGCCGGACGCGACAGGTAGATCAGCCGGCCCACCTGCTGTTTGGCTTGCCATCGAGCACAGACGCGATATACGTCCCTCGTGACCCCGGCATGAACTCCTGCCACACGGACGATGGGCACGCCGAGTAAGCCCACTCGACGCTGTCAGGAAAGCGGACCAGGATGGTTTCTGGTTCCAGACTGCGCCAGCGCGGTGTCTAGGAGTTCGGATGGGCGTCGGTGACCCGCATCAAGCCGACGTCGTATTTTCGGCCCCTCATGCGCGATGCGATGAGTTGCCGTACGTGCCATGGCGGCCGCAGATCTGCCGAGGTATCGGCGTGCCTCCGCCAACACGATCAGAACCGGTCGAGGGCGACCGTCTCGCCTTCGTTCATGGCCTTCGACGGCCAACCCAGGACCTTGGTCCCTAGACGACGGGTCGTCTTGGCCGACAGGATGCCAGGTGGGGCCTTGATCGAGTGGTGGCCTCACCACCCACGGGCCCCGTGACCCGCCTAGCGTCGCCAATTGCACGCCCGGTGGGACTATCGAGGAAGGCAACAGCCATGCAGGATGTTCGCGTAGAAGTAGACCTGTTGGGACCCCAGGAAGTTCCGGGTGATGCCTACTTCGGCGTCCACACGGTCCGCGCCGTCGAAAACTTCACGATCAGCCACGTCACCATCAGCGACGTACCAGAGATGGTGCGTGCAATGGTACAGGTCAAGAAGGCCTCGGCGCTGGCCAACAAAGAGATGCACGTCATTCGCGACGAGAAGGCTGACGCCATCGTGGCCGCCTGCGACCAGATCCTCCAAGAGGGTCGCTGCATGGACCAGTTCCCGATCGACGTATTCCAGGGCGGTGCGGGGACCTCGGTCAACATGAACACCAACGAGGTCATCGCCAACCTCGCTCT
>JBBQNO010000053.1:0-14380 GCA_038330045.1 Actinomycetales bacterium
AGAATATGCGTCGGAACGCACTTTCTGCATGCCGCCAAGGGTCACGTCAGGTTCATCTAGTTGCGTGAAGCCCATCGACGGCTGGCCACAACGCCACCGGCACCCATCAGCAGCGCCGACAAGCCGACGATTGCGCCGAGGCCGGAATCGCCACCGGTGGCAGGCACGTCGGTCTCAACCTTGGGGCCAGCTGCGGAGACAGCCTCTTCGGTGACGGCGTTGCCCTCGCCGTCGAGGTCCTCAATGACCTCCTCAGGATCGGCGTCGCTCATGTCGAGGTCTGCCTGGCACAGGACGACAGCCGACAACGTCGCCTGGGATCCGTTTTCGTTCTCCAGGGAGAAGACCTCACCCACCTGAGGCTCGCTGATGATGTCGAAAATGCCGCCTTCGTCATCAGAGGCGAGCACGATGAGCAACCAGTCGGTGCCAGGGTCAGCAGCCTCGGTCAGTTCGTAGGTGGGGGCACTGCCGTACTCGGTAACGCACTGCACCCCCATGAAGCCTTCGCCGCCGAGGTAGTCCTCCCAGAAGTTGGGGTCATCCGCCGGGACCCCGTCCTCGCCGAATTCACCGTCTTCATTCGCTTCGGGCTCAGCCTCACCCTCGGTTGCGTTGGGAACACCGGTCTGGTCTGCGTCGTCCCCCTGGCCGGTTTGGACGGCTTCGTCACTCGACGTCTCGACCGCAGAATCCTGAGTGCCTTCGCCCTCCGGAGCGGCAGTCTCGGCGGCTTCGTCTTGGCTTTGACCTTGGGCGTGGACTGCGGCGGAGTGGGGAGAGGCGGCCTGTGCAGCAACTGGAACGAAGCACAGCGCGACAGCACCGGTGGCCGCGAGCAGACGCGATTGAACAGAATTCATCGAGGGCTCCTTGTGAGCTGATAGTGAGCGACCAAACGGACCTCACCCGAAACAGTACTATCCGAAGACGCTGAGGCCAGCAAGAGACAAACCCCGCATGCTCGTCACCGGAAAGGGACGTTTCGCAAAGCGGCCTTCCTATTGCTACGAACTGTTCTTCTATTCAACGGTCGGTGTAGACATCAATGCGGCAGGTATTTCAGAAGCACCTACCACTCCGCTGAGCAGCAACGGATCGATCAACTCACCCCTACGCATCACGCTCATCGACCCGTTGGGCTCAAAGATCACCGCAGCAACTTCGCGCGGGTGACGCACCCCCGCCTGCCGCAACCGCGACTGCACCTCTCCCGGCATCACGTGACAGCGAGACATGTGCTTGGCCAACATCCGATCACCGGCCATCAACACGACCGGGTGGTTATCGACCAAGGCCGAGCCGTATCGGTGGTTGCGCAGCACTCCAACGGTTGCCTGAAGGACCACCAGCGTCGCCAACGAAACGAGACCAGAGCTAAAGGCCGGGAACTCTCCCAAGGCGCTGCGCCCGATCACCGCCCCAAACGCGATGACCGCCGCAAGGTCGAATCCGGACATGCCCGAGAGCATTCGAGGGCCGAGCACGCGCACCAAAAGAAGCATGGCCGCGTACATGCCTACCGTGGACAACACGACGGCCAGACTCTCTAAGGGGCTGACCGTCAACAGTTCCCACAGGTTGAGGCCATCACGATTGAGTGCGTCCGGTGGCATGCCCATGCACACTACTGCGAGTGGGCCTCCTTGGACTTGGGCTAGCCCAAACGATAAAAGTCGTTGCTAGACTCCCCGGCATGCCTTGCCCTTCGCAGTGTCGGCCCCGTGTGGCCAACCTCTGGGCGAGGCAGTTGAAGCTATGAGCTTGCTCGCCACGATGCTCATTCTGGTGACGTCAGTTGCTGTCGCTCCGGTGTGTACTCGCTACCTCGGCCGAGACGCCGGCTACCCTCTAGGTGCCCTCTACTTGTTGGCTGCTGGCGCGTTCTTTCCCGCAGCCGCAGCGACGATGCGCGGCCAAACCACCACCTACAACGTCGAGTGGGTGCCTAGTCTTAACGTGAATTTTGCCCTGCAGGCAGACGGCATCGGCGTGGTCTTCACGTTCATCGCGCTGCTCATCGGAGCGGTGGTGTTCGTCTACTCGGCGCGGTACCTCGAAGATGGTCGCAACACCAGTTTCTACTTGACGATGTGCGCGTTCACGCTGTCCATGGTGGGCCTGGTGCTTGCGGACGACTTGATATTGCTCTTCGTCTGCTGGGAGTTGACCTCTCTCGCGTCGTTCTTGCTCATCGCCCGATCGGGGTATGGCGGCGAGTTGGCTTCCCTACGCACGCTCCTGATCACCTTCCTCGGCGGTCTGTCCCTGCTGGCTGCGGTGGTATCGATCATCGCCAGGACCGACACCACCTCGGTCAGCGAAGCCCTCGCCAGCCCGATCTGGAAAGAAGACGCGGGCTTCACCACGTCAATGGCAATCCTGGTGCTGCTGGCCGCGTTCACGAAGTCCGCGCAGTTCCCGTTCCACGTGTGGCTGCCCGACGCGATGGCCGCAGCGACCCCCGTCAGTGCCTACCTACACGCCGCAGCGGTCGTGAAGGCTGGTATTTTCCTGTTGTTGCGGTTCAGCCCCGCGTTTCACGAGACGCTGACGTGGAACTACCTACTGATCTTCGTGGGTCTCTTTACCGGTGCCATGGGGGCATGGTTCGCGGCGCAAAAGACCGACCTCAAGAAGTTGATGGCCTACTCCACCGTCAGCCAGTTGGGGCTCATCGTGGCCACCATCGGTATCGGCACGGAAGAGGCCATCGCTGCGGCGACGCTGCATACGATCGCGCACGCTCTGTTTAAGTCTGGGTTGTTCATGATGGTGGGCGTCATTGACCACGCTGCGCACACCCGCGACATGCGGCGGCTGCCCGCGTTGTGGAAGGAAATGCCCTGGTCGTTCGGCGTCGTTGTGCTCGGCTGTGCTTCGATGGCGGGCGTCCCGCCCATGCTCGGGTTCATCTCCAAGGAGGCAATCCTCGTCTCCGCTCAGGAGGCGCCGGGCCCCGAGTTTGTCGGCTGGATAGCCTTCTTGGGCGTCGCCGGTGGGGCGATTCTGACGTTTGCTTACTGCGCCAAGATCGTGTTCGGCGGTTTCGTAGACGGCACCCGCACCGACGTCACCGTCCACGAAGCACCCCCCTCGCTACTCATCCCAGCCGCACTGCCGATCGTCGTCGGTTTGCCGTTGGCCTTCTTCGCAGGTGTGTTGGACACCCCCGTGCAGCGCGCCGTCGAGGCCGCTCTTCCTGCGGGCGAGGTCGGAGAAGAGGCGGCCCACTTCTACCTATGGCACGGCTTCGTCCTGGAACTGTGGGTGACGTTATTCATCATCGCCGTCGGTGTGGTCATCATCATGAACCGCGCGACGTTGCGGGCCTTTATCGAACACGACAGTTTCGACGTCGACGGCGCATGGGTGATCGGCAAGGTCTCGAAGGGGCTGCGCCGCTTCGGCACCAAACTAGCGCTGCTCGTTGCGGCAAACAACCCCACCCGTCACGTTGCGGCACAGTTCACCGTGTTGGGAATCGTGTTGTTCGCGGGCTGTATCGCCGTCTTCACCTCGGTCGGATTGGCCCCACAGGAAGGCAACCTCACCGAGCCCATCGATGCCGTCGTTCTCATCGTGGTGATCGGTGGAGTCATCGGTGCCACGCTGTCGGACTCCAGACTGGCCGCGACCGTGAGCCTGTCAGCCGTGGGTATCGCCGTGACCGTGCAGATCTTCGCCCTCGGTGCTCCCGACGTCGGTTTGACCCAACTGCTGGTCGAGGCGCTCACCGTGCTGATGATCATGCTCGTGCTGCAGAAGTTGCCTCTGCGGTTCGGACGAGGGCCCCGCTACGGCAACACCGCCGCGGCCGGGTTGGCGATCTTCACCGGCGTCAGCGTTGGTCTCACCGTGTGGGTGCTGACCGGACGACGCGCCTTGCCCCCGGTGGCCGAGTACTACCTCACCGAAGCGCCCGCCGAGAGCGGCGGCGACAACATCGTGAACACCATCCTGGTGGAGTTCCGCGCCCTCGACACCCTAGGCGAATTGAGCGTGCTCGGTATGGCGGGAGTCGCGTTGATCGCCGTCCTGTCCACCGTGCGAGATCGCTACCTCGACCCCGAGCCCAGCGCCGACAAGAACTACGTCAAGGCCCCCGAACTACCGCTGCGCGACGAAGGTTCGACGGCGGACAAAGCCATGATGGAGGCCTGGGGCAACGCGATACCGCTGCAGTTGCTGATCCGGTTGACTATCCCGCTCCTCGCAGTCATCTCGGCGATCCTCTTCTGGCGCGGGCACAACTCCCCCGGTGGCGGATTTATCGCAGCCCTCGTCGGCTCTGCGGTCATCGCGCTGATCTACCTGGCCTCGGCCAAGGATCACCCTGTCGGCGCTCCGAAAGCCCCCACCTACCTGATTTCTGTTGGCATCGGCCTAGCGTTAGGCACCGGCATCTGGGGCTTGCTGGCCAAGGGCTCGTTCCTCGAACCCATTAACGGGTACTTCTTAGGCCAAAAGTTGACCTCGGCCCTAGTGTTCGACCTCGGCGTGTATGCCGCAGTGCTCGGACTCGTCTTGGCGGCGTTCAACCTGCTCGGGGCCTCCGAGGGCACCGAAGAGGGCACTCGCGAGCGCGCCGACCAGTCCGTCGAGGGCGACGTTGCGGGCCCCATGGACTCGGTTCGCGGCGAGCACCCAGAGGATGCCTCCCCGGCACCGACCAAACTCGCGCGCCCCACCCGCAAAACCAGCTACTTGGCCAGAGGAACCGTGCCACGACAAGACTCCCCCACTGAAAAGACGGGCAAGGGGAACAAGAAATGATGCTGCCCATCACCATCGGAGTGCTTGTCGCCGGAGGGGTCTACCTCATCTTGCAACGCGGCATGGTCCGAATCATCTTCGGGTTGGCCTTGCTCAGTCACGCCGCCAACCTGTTGTTGCTCACCATCGGGGTAAGCAGCTTCCGCGGCGAGCCGCTGGCTGACCGCACCGCCGTCGACATCGCGGCCGACCCGCTCCCCCAAGCTTTCGTGCTGACGGCCATCGTGATCACCCTGGCCGTCACCATCTTCATGCTGACCCTCGCAGTCATCGGGCACAACGATGACACCAAGCGGATGCCTGCGACCGGGGAGTTCCACGACCGATGAACGCTGCGTACCTCTCGCTGATAGTGGCGGTGCCGCTCGCCTCTGCGGCCCTGTTGGTCGCCGTCCGGCGCCCCGTGCTGGACCGCGCACTCATGATCGGCGTCCCAGCGTTGGTGACGCTCGCCGGGATTCTCCTTCTCATCGAGCACCAGAACACGCCGGTGCTCGCGCACAATGTCGGGGAGTTCCCCGGCGGCGTCTCCATCCCGTTGATCTCGGACACCTTCAGCGCCCTCATGATCACCGTCACCTCTTTGACCACGACGGTGACGATGGTGTTCCTCACGCAAACGGGTGAGGACCGCTTCCGATTCTTGCCACCGCTCGCGCTCATGCTCAGCGCTGGCGTCAACGGCGCTTTGCTGACCGGGGACCTCTTCAACCTCTTCGTATTCGTCGAGGTCATGCTCCTGCCTTCGTATGCGCTGATTTCGATCACCGGCACCTGGCGTCGGCTCGGAATCGGTCGCTTGTTTGTGGTGGTCAATTTGCTGACCAGCACGATCCTGCTGATCGGTGTGGGCTTGGTCTATGCCGCGGCAGGCACCGTCAACATGGCCGAGTTGGCCGGTGCTGCCAGTCGCGACCCCCGCGTCGGTTTCGCAGTCGCGGTCGTCCTACTGGCACTGGCAATCAAGGCTGGCGTCGCACCGATCCACGGCTGGCTGCCACGGACCTACCCCTCCACCTCGGCTGGCGTGATGGCCCTGTTTTCGGCGGTGCACACCAAGGTGGCGCTATACGGGATCTACCGCATCTACTCCACCACCTATGGCGGTGAGGCCGCCTGGGCACCGGTCCTTGCCTTTGCCGTGGCCCTGACCATCATCGTCGGCTCTTACAGCACCTTCGGCGAACACATCATGCGCCGGGCCTTGTCCTGGCAGATGGTCGCGGGCGTCGGTCACATCCTGCTCGGCCTCGCCATTTTCACGCAGTTCTCGTTGGCCGCCGGCATCTTCTACATGATTCACCACATCATCACGATGGCCGCGTTGCTCCTGACCTCCGGCGCCATCGAGCAGACCTACGGCAGTGGCAGATACGAGCGCCTTGCCGGTCTCGCCAGACGAGATCCATGGATCGCCGTCATCTACGCTTTCGCGCTTCTGTCGCTCGTCGGCCTACCCCCCTCGACCGGTTTCTTCGCCAAGATCGGCCTTTTGCAGGGTGCGGCAGGTGCGGGCGGCTGGGAGGCGTGGTTCTACATCACCGTGGTGTGCGTGGCCGCCGTTGGCACACTCTTTGCCATGCAGCGCTTGTGGTCAGGTGTGTTTTGGGGGCCGTCCATGGAGAACTACCGTCCGCAGGACCGCAACGGTGGCCGAGCGAAGCGAGTGCCGCTGCCTAAGGATCTGAAGGTCCGGTGGAACCTTGCTGCACCCGGGGCGTTCTTGGTGGGTCTGCAGTTGACCTTCTTCATCTTCGCCGGCGTGCTCATTCCGATAGCTCAGCGCGCCGCCGAGAATCTGACGAACCTTGAGCCTTACGTGACGGCGGTGCTCGGATGAGACTTCACCCCCTGTCCACCCTTCGGTATGCAGGCTTCATCGCCTGGCAGGTCCTAGCCGGGACGGTCACGGTTGCCGTCGACGCTTTCACCCCGGGCAAAGGGGCGACCCCGATGATCGTGGAATTTCCCTTGCGTTGCGACACAGATGTCGAGATCACGATCATGGCCTCGTCCATCACCATCACCCCGGGCACTATCACCCTAGGTATAGCGCCTGCACTGGCACACGCTCCGGCCAGCCTCTTCGTGCACTCGATGTACTCCTCGAATCGTCAAGAGCTGCTCGATGAGTTGGCCGACATGGAGGCCAAGCTTTTGACGGCGACCCGCGGTGGAATCTCCTCTAGCGGCACCAAGACACGGAGGTCCACATGACCTTCATCGTGGTGACCACTGTGGTCATCTTGACCATCGCCGCTCTGTGTGGAATCGCGCGTCTGGTGACGGCCACCGATGAGGCAACCGCAGCCGCCGTCAGCGACCTGATCTACTTCTGCGCCATCTCAATCTTCGTCGCGAGTGCCATGGTGCGGGACACAGCCGTGCTCTTCGACGTTGCTTCCGTTTCGGCACTGTTCGGCATTTTGGCGACCATCGCGCTCGCTCGGATCCTGACTAGGGGGCGTCGCTGATGCATCCAGCAATGACCATCATCGTGGGCTTTCTCGCAATCGGTGGCGCGCTTTGCGTACTCATCAGCGCCGTGGCCATGCTGCGTGTCTCAGATGCTCTGAGTCGAATCAACGTGCTCAGCCCGGCGACCGGCGTTGGTGTCCCGGCCATCGTCCTGGCCGCATACCTCAACCACGTCAACGAGGTCGGCATGGATTGGATCGACCTCATCAAAGCAGCTGTCGCTATCGCCGGTTTCATCATCATGTCGTCGGTCGCCAGCAACACGCTTGGCCGTGCTACATACCGCTCGGGTGCCCCGATTGACCCTGACACCATCCCGAACGAGCTTGCCGTGGGCCACCCTGAGCGGCTGCCCAAGCGCTCAAACAGCAAACCACGCAAGAAGCGCCGATAGCCGTCGCTTCCGACTAAGCAGCCTCTACCGGGCCTCCTTAGTCGGAGTCCGTGGAGTGCAGCGCCGCCATCTCTGCCTCCATCACCATCTCCTCGTCTGCGTCCAAACGCACGTGGGCCAGCAGCGCAAAGACGGCGCGCAAGGCTGCAGCGGCGCGCTCTCCCCACGATGACAGGTAACTGAACTGCCACCACCACAGCGCTTCGGTGACGGCCCCGCGGTCGAAATGGATGAGGCCGTGGGCCAGGTCAGCCGCTACTGCTGTGAGGTCGTTCGAGATATCGCCGCGCCCCACGTCCGGGGAGAGCACCGGGTCGGCCACCTCCACGTAGGTATCGACGCCATCGAGGAGCACAGCCAGGCCTTCCCGAACTGCGTCGAGGTCGGGGTCCGGCCCGGCGTCAGGCTCAAACCGCTCCTTGGGCACGATGTCGACCATCGCGCCGAGACGTGCCCCGGCCACCTGGATCTGCGCGAGCGCCAGCAGCAAAATCGGCAGCGCCCTCTCCCCTGCCATCGAATCGCTCAGTCCGCGCAACGCGAGAAGGTAGGTTCGCGCTTCCCCTGCGGTGTCTTGGGCCAGCGCTAACAGTTCGCTGTCAAGGTCTTTGGCTGAGCCCGTCTCTGCTGGGGTGTCGCTCATACGGCCAGTCTGCCGCACAAGCGCAGCCCGCGCCTAGGAAACCGCCCGTTTCGCGCACGAGCGCGGCACCGCCAGCGCTCACTGTCCTGGCGAGAAGGGCACGATCAGGCCTCGATCAGCCTGCGCCCTTCGAACGCGCGCCCAAGGGTGACCTCGTCGGCATACTCCAGGTCTCCGCCGACCGGAAGCCCTGAGGCCAAGCGACTGATCCGCACCTCTATGGACCGCAGCAACCGGGCGAGGTAGGTCGCGGTGGCTTCGCCCTCAAGGTTGGGGTCGGTCGCGATGATGACCTCGGTGACGGTGCCGTCGGCGAGACGAGTGAGCAACTCTTTGATCCGCAGATCGTCGGGCCCCACGCCGCCCATCGGGTTAATGGCCCCGCCCAGCACGTGATAGCGACCGCTGAACTCGCGGGTGCGTTCGATGGCTGCAACGTCTTGGGATTGCTCGACCACACAGATAAGGGTGGAGTCCCGACGCGGGTCCTGGCAGATACGGCACAATTCTTGCTCGGCCACGTTGCCACACTGCTCGCAGAATCGGACGCGTTCTTTGATCTGGCCTAGCGCCGTCGCGAGATTGGTGACGTCCTCGGGGTCGGCGGTCAACAGGTGAAATGCGATCCGCTGAGCACTCTTGGGGCCGATACCGGGCAGCCGTCCGAGCTCGTCGATAAGGTCTTGCACTACGCCTTCATACACAGCCCCGACTGTATGCGGCTTGGCCCCGAGGATCGGCACCGCCACCCCGGACAGGGGTCGCGACGTGAGTCGAAGGAAAGGCTAGGTGGTCTCGGGTTGGCGCTGGTTGTAGTCACCAGCGGGCTCTTGGCCGCTCATAGCCAACACCGATTCGTAAATCTCGTTGGCCACCTCGCGCCGGGCCCGACCCGCTGGCACCCCGGCATACCGCTGGGCAACGTCGATGGGGGCACCGAACTCGACCGTGAATTTGCGGATGCGAGGCAGCCTCGCTCCGACCGGCATCAACTGCGAGGTCCCGTGCAGCGCCACGGGCACCACTGGGCACTGCGCCTGTAGAGCCAACCACGCGACCCCGGTGCGGAAACGGTAGAGGCGACCATCGCGCGAGCGCGTGCCTTCGGGATAGATGCCAAAAACGCCGCCGGTTTGCAGGTGCGCCAGCGCGAGATCCAGGGACTCTTGGGCCGCTCGGGCGTGTTCCCGGTTGACGGGTATGGACCCGATCGAGGTGAAAAATGTGCGGTTGACGAACCCTTCGAATCCGGTGCCCGTGAAGTACTCGGATTTAGCCAAGAAGGCCACCTGTCTCGGTGAGACGACCGGGATGGCAACGCTGTCGGCAAACGACAAGTGGTTGCTGGCCAAAATCACGGGCCCGGTGGTGGGGACATTGTCGGCACCGAGAATCCGCGGCCGCCACAGCGCAAGCGCGGCCGGGCGGACGGTGAGATGCAGGGCTTTATAGAGGATGCCGTACCCCTTTCATCGTTGATACGGGTCGTCGATGGCGATCACGGTGCCGCCCAAAACAGATTCGATGACCGATTGCCCCACCGTAGTGGAGTTCTCGAGGTCGTCGTCGTCCTGAGCCGGAATGTCGCCGCCAGGTCGAGTTGGGGCAATCGGGGCTGGTGTTGCGGGTTGGGGCAGTTGCTCCGTCGCGACCTGCGCTTGCCCCGACCCTTGCGCCCACGATAGTGCCTGTGAGGTGGATCCCTGGCCCCAGGCTGCGTTCTCGTCGCGGCCGCGAGGCGATTCCGATGAGCCGCGGCTCGCAGCCTCCGCGGTCCGGGAGGACCGAGCCTGGCCGGCGCCACCCCTGGGTGATCCTTCTGGCCGAGGGTTGCTTGCCGGTGGGCCGGCTACCGCGTTGCCGCGCGGCGCAGGGTCAGGCGTGCGGGTGCGTCCCCGACGCGGTTCGTTCGCCCCTGGGGCCTCACCGTTGGCGACGGTGCTCTCGACCTTGGTGTCGACGCCGATGGCCTCGATCAACGCCTGGCGCACCACTTCGCCGTGACTGCCGCGGCGGAAGGTCTCGGCTTGGCCGGCGGTGTCGATTTGCAGCAGCAACCGCCGCCCATCGAAGTCAACGATCTTCGTGTTGACCGACACAAAACTCCAAGTCACCTTGCGGATGGCCCGCACCTTGTCGAGTACCTCCGGCCAGGCGCGACGGATGGCGTCGGTGTCGATGGCGCCGGTGCTTGGCGCATTCTCGGCCCGCGTGTGGGTCGCGGCCCCTGGTGCGGCACGCTGCGGCTGCGCTGCCTCGGGCTCGGAGGCGGTCTCGCTGAACTCCGGCTCCCGGAACTCCGGCTCGATCGGCTCGGGTTCGACCGGTTCAGGTTCGTGAACCTGCGTCTGGGTCCCAGGTGCCACAGACTGTGGCTGGGCGGGTTGTGGTTGCACGGGCTGAGGCTCGACAGGGTGTGGTCGCGCCGCAGAGGCCGGTCGCCCTCGGGACCCAGACCCTTGCGTCGAGGCCGGGCTCGCAGAAGGCTGTTCGTTGGCCACGGTCAGGCGACGCTCAATGCGATCCAAGCGAGCACCATACCCCTGCTCGCCGGCCGCACCGGGCAGCAAGAGCCGGGCGCAAATGAGCTCCAGCAACAACCTGTACGACACCGCTCCCGTCATCTCGGCGAGCCCGTGGCTGACCACATCAGCGCAGCGGGTCAGGGACGCAGCGCCGTAGGACTGGGCTTGGTGCTGCATACGCTCGACGTGGTCCTGGGGCGCCCCAGGTAGCAAGCCCGCGCCCCGGTCGCCGACCGCGAGCAGCACAATCAGGTCGCGGTACCGCTCCAGCAAATCCTCGACGAAGCGCCGCGGGTCGTGGCCGGACTCCATCACCTTGTCGATCTGGGTGAACACGCTGGCGGCGTCGCGAGCGGCCACAGCGAGCACCACCGCATCGAGCAACTCGTTGTCGGTGAATCCGAGCAGGGACGCCGTCCGCTCGTAGGTCAGCCCCTGCTCGTCAGCCCCGGAAATCAGCTGATCGAGCACCGAGAGAGAGTCGCGCACCGACCCCCCACCGGCACGGGTCACAAACGAGAGCACCCCGGCCTCGACGCTTGCCCCCTCGGATTCGCACACCTGCTCCAGGTATGCCGTCAGACGAGCGGGCGGCACCAGATGGAACGGGTAATGGTGAGTCCTTGACCGAATCGTGGACAGCACCTTCTCCGGCTCGGTGGTGGCAAAGATGAACTTGACGTGCTCTGGCGGCTCCTCGACTACTTTGAGCAGCGCGTTGAAACCGTGCGGCGTGACCATGTGGGCCTCGTCGATGATGTAGACCTTGTAGCGCGCCTGCGCCGGGCCGAACGCCGCCCGCTCTCGCAGATCCCGGGCATCGTCGACCCCACCGTGACTGGCCGCATCAATCTCGATGACATCAATCGAGCCGCTGCCCCCGCGCGCCAACGCCACACAGGAATCGCACGTGTCGCACGGCGTCGGGGTCGGCCCCTGTTCGCAGTTCAGACAGCGGGCCAAAATGCGAGCGCTCGTCGTCTTGCCGCACCCACGCGGGCCACTGAACAGGTACGCGTGATTGACCCGACCCGACTTCAGGGCCTGCATCAGGGGCTCGGTGACGTGCTCTTGTCCGATGACATCGGCGAAGGACTCGGGGCGGTAACGGCGGTACAGGGCGGTGCTCACTCCAGTGACCTTAGCCGCACGCACTGACGCTGGGAGTTCGTCGTCCCCAGGTGGATCGATGACCGCTCACGCAGGTCGCAAGACGGCCATCCGGTGAGCCGCGCGCGTCAAGACGACGTAAAGCACGCGTGCGCCACCGGGTGCCCGCGCCACGATTTCGTCGGGGTCGAGCACGATCGTCGCGTCGTACTCCAACCCTTTGCTGCCTAGCGGATCGACGACCACCACGCGAGCCCGACCAGACTCAATCGGCACCTCGCCCCTCGCGCGCTCTGCGTCGGCGGTCCACCGTTGCGGGGCGATGATCGCCACGGCACCATCGACGTGGCCCAAAGCCTCGTCGATGGTTGCTCGCAGAGCCTGGTCCCAGTCCTGCGCAGCCACCGCGCGATCGGTCGGGTGGTGGCCCGTCTCGCGCACCGCATTGGGGATATCCGCGTCGGGGACATGCTCACGAATCATCGTCTCGGCGACCTCAAAGATCTCGCGAGCGTTGCGGTAGTTGGTATCCATGTGGAACGCCCGGCGCGGCGCGTGACCGAAAGCGTCTTCACGGGCGGCGGCTGATTCGGCCAGATCGCTCCACGAGGCTTGAGCGTTGTCACCTACGACGGTCCACGAGGCCCACCGGCCGCGACGGGCAAGCATCCGCCACTGCATCGGCGAGACGTCTTGGGCCTCGTCAACGAGCACGTGCGCAAACTCGTCGGCCGGGGTGATCGTGCCCACCATCAGTCGGCGCAGCGGGTCCCGCGACACCCGTTCGTATGCCGTGCCCCGATCGGTGCCACCGTTGCCGCCCGAACGGTCGATCTTGGTGGCGACCATATTGCGTTGGGCTTCCTCGTCCATCTCTTCGATCTCGTAGAACTCGCGCTCGGCCGGGGCTGAGGTCACCATCGGCCCCAGCTTCTCGGCGAGGTCATCGATCAGGGCGACGTCGGCCACGCTCCACGAGCCGTCCGACTCGGCCAGGCGCATCGACTCCGCCAACGCGGCGACTTCCCCGCGACGCAGCTCCCCTCCGGCAGCCGCAGCGGCCACGTCATCGTCGGTCAGCCAACGCAGCGCTTCCCGGCCATCGACCGGCCGCCACCATGCGGCCGCGAAGGCTTCGACATCTCGGGAGTCCTCAAACTTGGCGAAGAACGCCGATCGGTCCAGCTCCGGCCCGCCGACCTGCGTCCAGGCCGCTTCGGCCAGCGCAACGGTCGCAGCCTCATACCCGGTGTTGCGGTGGTGCTTGCGCAGGACGTCGGATCGGGCCCAGCTGAGCTCGCGCTCTTCGAGGCGGATCGCCTGACCTGCCACGAAGCACCGCAGCATCGTCGGGCCGTCTGGGATGGGCAGACGGGCCAGGCGGGTCAGCACGCCGCGCATCCGTAGCGAGCCCTTGATGGCTGCGACGGCTGGGGTGTCCACTCGGGTCGCGGTGATGCCGCCGACGACGTCGCCGAGGGAGCGCAAAGTCACGCTGTCTTCGCCGAGGGAGGGCAAAACGCGCTCGATGTATGCCGTGTACCCGGCCGAAGGCCCGACCACGAGCACCCCACCGGCTTCGAAACGGCGCCGGTCTGCATACAACAGGTATGCCGCGCGGTGCAGGGCAACGACCGTCTTGCCGGTGCCTGGGCCCCCGGTGATCTCGGTGACTCCCCGCGCAGGTGCCCGAATGGCTTCGTCTTGGTGTTGCTGGATGGTGGCCACGATGTCGCGCATCCGCGCACCGCGACTACGCGTCAAGGCCGCCAGCAAAGCCCCGTCACCGACCACGACGATGTCATCCGGTGCATCAGTGACCATGAGGTCGTCTTCGACCCCGACAACGTCAACCCCGCGACAGCGCAGCACCCGACGACGAATCACGTTGTGCGGCTGCACCGGCGTCGCCCGATAGAACGGTGCGGCCGCAGGCGCTCGCCAATCGATGACCAGCGACTCGTATTCGTCATCGCGCACTCCGAGTCGCCCGATGTATCGGACTTCACGCTCTGGTGACTCGGCACCGAGGTCGAGACGGCCGAAAACCAAACCCTCGTGTTGGTTCTGCAACGTGGCGCGACGCTTGGTCGCCGCGAACACCAAAGCGTCCCGTTCGAAGAGCCCCGTCATTTCTTCTTCGCGTGGCTCCCCCGTGCCCGCCCGTTCGGTGCGTCCCCGCGCTAGCCCCTCTGCGTGGATCAGTTCGACTCGCACACCCGCCTTAACCAACTCGCGATAGACGAGATCAACGTGACGTTGTTCACCCGCAATTTCCGACGCAACAACGTCCCGTTCTCGTGCACTCACCAACAATCAATCCTTCCAGCCAACGGGGCCCGCCTGGTCACAGATTGAGAGGTCGGCGGGGCAGCCACAAAGAGTTCATGGTACCGATGCGGAGCCTCAGCCCTAACTCCCGCATCTGTCGCAACAATCGGCCCAAGCGAGTAG
>JBBQNO010000054.1:0-14115 GCA_038330045.1 Actinomycetales bacterium
AGCTTCACCGGCAAACCTGCCACGGCCAACTCGGCAACCATCGGCGCAGCCAACGGAGGCGTGTGCGCGGCGACAGCACTTGTCCACGCCGAAGCACTCATCGTTGCCGCGTCACCCACCCCCCCAGCCTCGCGTATACCGTGCCACACCGCCTGGTGAGCGGGTGCCCGGAACCCGTGCACGGGTAGCGCATCGACATCTTCGGCCACCAAACACGCCGGATATTGCAGGGCAACCTGGATCAGTTGACGCTCGGCAGCAACCACCGAGTCGCGCACATCCGGCCTCGGCAGAGTCGGCCCCTGATCTTCACCGTCATCACAGTGATCGCCGTCAGCCGGGGGCTCCTGGCTGTTGGCCTTCGGCGCCTGAGCGAATCGCGGCGGCGGCTTCGCTTTACCCACCTGGCTCAAAGCTTTGGCGACTTCCGCGCCGAAGAGCTGTTCATCAACTCCCAGCCACCCACACACCGTGCGCACGTACTCCGTGCGCAGAGCCGAGTCGCGGATCTGCGCCACGATGGGAGCCACAGCACGCATGGCATCGACCCGCTGCTCGGTGCGGTCCAAGTCGTAGGGCTTCATCGTCGTGCGCACCGCGAAGTCGAACATAGGCACTGCATCCTTGACCAGCGCCTGCACCGCCTCGTCGCCGTCGTGGTGCCACAGGTCGTTCGGGTCCTGCCCCGCCGGAGCCACCGCAACGTACGACTGAGACGCCCAGCGCTGGTCCTCCCCATAGGCGCGCATAGCCGCCTTTTGACCCGCTGAGTCGCCGTCGAAGGTGAACACGACCCTGGCCGGTGAGAGCCCAGGCTCATCGCGCAGGATACGCCGCAAGGTCTTGATGTGGTCGACCCCAAACGAGGTGCCGCAGGTCGCGACGGCTGTGTCGACACCGGCCATGTGACAGGCCATCACGTCGGTATATCCCTCGACAATCACCGCGTTTCGGCTGCTGGCCATCGACTTCTTGGAGACATCGAGCCCGTAAAGCACGGACGTTTTCTTGTAGAGCGGCGTCTCCGAGGTGTTCAGGTATTTGGCGGCGATCTTGTCGTCGTCGTAGAGGCGCCGAGCACCAAAGCCCACAGTGTCGCCGGTGATGTCCCGGATGGGCCAGATCACGCGACCACGGAATCGGTCGTACAGTCCCCGCTGCCCTCGCCCCACCAGGCCGGCCGTGACCAGTTCGTCCTCGGAGAATCCCTTATCACGCAGGTGGCCTGCGAGAGCACCTCCTGACGACGGCGCATACCCGACGTCGAAGCGCGCAGCGGCTTTACCCCCAAAGCCCTTGGCGCGGAGGAAGTCACGCCCAGCCCGCGCTTCGCTGGAGTCAATCAATGCGTCGTGATAAAACTCGGCAGCCGCTCGATTGGCCTCGACTAATCTCGCGCGTTTGCCCAGCCCACCGGTCTCGCCCTGGCGCCGTCCCGATCGCCCGGACGACTCCTCATACTGCAGCTCCATTCCCAGTTGGCCCGCGAGTCGCTCGACCGACTCGGCGAAGGTCAGGTGGTCAATGGCCATCACGAAGGCCAGGATGTCGCCGCCCTCACCGCAACCAAAACAGTGCCAAGCGCCCGCAGCCGGTCGCACGGTGAAGGACGGAGTCTTCTCGTCGTGGAAGGGGCACAGCCCCTTGAGTGATCCGGTGCCCGCCGGGCGCAGGGTGACATGCTCACGAATGACGTCCTCAATCAGGGCACGTTCCTTGACCGCTTGTACGTCTTGGTTCCTAATGAGGCCTGGCACGTCCCCTCCTTTGTCTTCGGATGAGTCTAGGCGGCAGCCCCGCTAGGGCTCTGCCGGTGCTTCGAGGCCGCCCACCTCGTCACGCTCGGCCCAGGAGAGCAACGGCCCAAGATCGAAAGGATGACTATCCATCGTGGCGTGCAGATCACCGGTGCGCGCGTACCGTTCCGGCATGGAGGCGAGAGTGAAATCTCGGGGGTCACAATCAGCGACTTCGCTCCACTGCAGGGGTGCCGACACCCGCGCATCGGCGGTGCCCCGGACACTATAGGCAGCCGCCAGGGTGTGATCGCGGGCGTTCTGATTGAAGTCGACGAACACCGCTCGCGGGTCGCGGTCCTTGCGCCACCAGGTGGTGGTCGCCTTGTCGGGGCACCGCCGCTCCACCTCCCGCGCGAACGCCAGCGCGGCCCGACGCACGTCGGCGAATCCGTGCTCGGCGTTGATCCGGACGTAAATGTGCAATCCCGACCCGCCGGTCGTTTTCGGCCACCCGGTCGCGCCCAACTCATCCAGCACCTCGCGCGTGACCGCCGCGACCTCCCGCACTCCTGCGAAGTCGCAGTCCTCCCCAGGGTCGAGGTCGATCCGCCACTCGTCCGGGCGCTCCACGTCGGCCCGGCGGCTGTTCCACGGGTGGAACTCGACCGTGGACATCTGCACCGCCCAAATGACGCTAGCCAACTCGGTGACACACAGTTCGTCGGCGGTTCGGTTGTACCGAGGAAACGAAATGCGCACCGTCTCGACCCACTCAGGCGCGCCTCGAGGCACGCGCTTTTGATACACCTCCTCGCCCTCAATGCCCTCGGGGAAGCGGTGCAACATACAGGGGCGTTCGCGGAGTGCGTTGACGATGCCGTCACCGACGCTGAGGTAATACTGCGCAAGATCCAACTTGGTATGTCCACCGGCGGGGAAGTAGACGCGGTCCGGATTGGAGATGCGGACCGTGCGCCCGCCCACCTCGAGATGAGTTGCGGGGCTGCTGGACGTGGCCATCTGCCTACTTCACCACACAGACATCGGGGTATGCCTGCGGCACCTAAGACCAGGCTCCGAAGAGGGCGTGGGCCCTGGTGTCGGAGAGACTCGCCACTTGGTCGACCACTGCGCGCACGACGGCACTGTCATCCCTCGCAGCAAGCGCCTGGCGATGGGCGGCACCGTGGATCGGATCGAGCCGATCCGGATGGCTGCTGAACATGTCGAAGAGGGCCACCACAATGCCGCGTTGACCTTCCATGACGTCCTTGCGCTCGGTGCTCATCATCACGAAGTGCGCAGCCATTCCCTTGAGCACGCTGGCCTGAGCACGCACCTCGACCGGCACCTCCAACGTCGCTCCGTAGCGCGTCAAGGGACCGCTGCCATGGCGAGCGCGCGTTGCGGCCTCAACGGTGTGGACGAAGTGTCCGATGAGGCGACTGGTCATGTCTTTAAGCGCGGCCAGCGAGGCGCGCGAGCCATCGTGATCAGCCGGGATCCACCCTGATGCGACAAGTTCATCCAAGGCAGCGGCGAGATCGTCGGGTGGCAGATCGCCGGCATACCATTCGTGGGCCACGGTCACGATCGACTCGACCTCGCTCGGCGAGCGCAGCGCTCGCAGATCGATACGCCGGGACGTCACGGCGTCTTCGACATCGTGCACGCAGTAGGCCACATCGTCGGCCCAATCCATCACTTCGGCTTCGAGGCACCGCAGCGAGGGGTCGCTCCCTGCGGGCACTCCCCCACGTGCCCACTCGTACGCCGGCTCATCGTCAGCGTAGAAACCGAATTTGTGGGTGCCGGGCACGTCGTGTCGGGCCCAGGGGTACTTGATGACGGCGTCGAGGCTGGCCCTGGTCAGGTTCAACCCGGCCGAACTGCCGTCGGGGTGCAAGCGCTTGGCTTCGAGCCGCGTGAGCACCCGAAACGTCTGAGCGTTGCCCTCGAACCCGCCGTGCTCGGCCGCCAGTTCGTCGAGGACCGACTCGCCGTAATGCCCGAACGGAGGGTGGCCCAGGTCGTGGGCCAAGCACGCGGTGTCGACCACGTCGGCGGCGCATCCGAGCGCGGCGCCGAACTCGCGACCGATCTGGGCAACCTCAAGGGAGTGGGTGAGCCGGTTGCGCACGAAATCGTCCGACCCAGGCTGGACCACCTGCGTCGTCAACGCCAGACGGCGCAAACCCGCTGAGTGCAACACCCGAGCGCGGTCCCGCGCAAAGTCGTCACGGTCTGCCCTCTTGTATGCCGGATCTTCGGGCAGCAGCCGCGCCTGGTCGAACGCGGTGTACCCCAGCGGCGGGGTCTCGCCGATGCTCATACGCGCTCTGTGGTGCGACGGCCGCCGGTGATCCGGCTGATGCCCGCGGCGATGACGGGCCGGATTGGCCGCACCGGAACGTCGGCATAACCGCCGATGTGTAGACCCGCACGCACCTCGAAGGCGCACCGCGCAGCGCGGTCGCCGGTGCGGACGATGGACCAGGCCATCGAGGTGAGGTAGAGCGGAATGAACGGCATTCCGAGGCAGAGCATCCATTGGCGGGCGTGAGCTTCTTCATGCTCCAGCAGGCCGGGGTGCCTGCGCAGCAGACGCTCGAAGCTTGTGCGCGTGATGACCACGTCACCGATGGTGAAGGCGCTACCGGTCGGGAAGCCCCAGCGGTATCCCTCCGCCAGGCGCAACCCGTTCGGGCCGGGCCGCAGGGTGGCCCCGCCGCAGGTGGCGACGGCGAGCCCCAACGGGGTCGACAGGTTGAGCCAGTTGGCGGCGGATCGAGCGCGCATCGGCTAGGTACTCGGCGCGAATCGGGTCGCAGAACGTACCTTGGCTTTCGCCGCCTCGACCTCGCGGTCTTTGGGCGCCCCACGTGAGGTCAGCACATCCAGCATCTGCTGAGTGGCCGCCGCAATCTGGTCGACCGCGACGCCGTAGGCCGCTTCGTTGGCCGCCGAGGGCTTTGCCGCGCCGCCGATCTTTCGGACGTACTGCAATGCGGCCGCCCGCACCTCGTCCGTCGTCGCGGGCGGCTCGAAGTGGTGCAGTTGTCGGATATTGCGGCACATAGCCTCCATTCTGGCGATCCGCAGCCCTAAGGTCACGCGAACCCACCAGAACTCCCTCTCAATTCCTCCCTAGACTCGACTGCGTGCCTCAATCCGTGACCGTGAGCATCACTCGCCATATCGACCCCGACCAAGCCGACCGGATGGTCGCGTGGATCAACGCTGGCGCTTCTCTGGCTGAGCGCTTTGACGGGTTCTTGGGAACCGGATGGGTGCGGCCCGCGTTCGATTCGGACCAGTGGCACATGCTCTATCGCTTTCAAGATGCCGAAGCCTTGGCCCACTGGGAGGCCTCAGATCAACGCCGGTGGTGGCTTGCCTCGGCCGGTGGCATCGTCGGAGAGAGCGTCCAGGAGCGCCGCACCGGCATCGAGGGATGGTTCGACGACCCGAGCAGCACCGACGTTGCGGACCTACGCCCGAAAGCCCCCGCGCCGCCGCGGTGGAAGCAGGGCGTCGTCATCTGGATGGCCTTCTTTCCGCTCAGTCTGCTGGCGACGTGGTTGCTGTCGTTCGTACTGCCCACCGACGTTGCGCTGCCTCTGCGTGTGTTGCTCAGCACTTTCATTTTGACGCCGATCATGACCTACATCGCCCTACCTCGGCTCACTGCCTGGATGGGTTGGTGGCTCGCGGGCGACGCACCACCGTGGAAACGAGATCGGCCAACCCAGGAGGGCCAGAGTGCCTGACGTCACTCGAACCGGCCCATTAATCGAAGCCCGCGATCTGGACCGCTGGATCGCAACCAGCGAGTCGCCACCCATGGTGATCGATGTCCGATGGCGATTGGGCCGCGGCGTCGACGCCAACCGCAGCGAATACCTGACCGGGCATATCCCTGGCGCTGGCTTTGTGGATCTGGAGACCGCGCTTGCGGGCCATCCGCGCGGCGACGGGGTGGGCGGGCGTCACCCGCTGCCTGACGGTGCCTCCGCCACCGAGGCCTTTCGCTCCGTCGGCATCACGGCGGATCGCCCGGTGGTGTTTTATGATGGTGCCTCATCTCTGGCCGCCGCACGCGCGTGGTGGGTGCTCCAGTTTTTCGGTAAGCACGACGTCTACGTGCTCAACGGGGGGTATGCCGCCTGGCTCTCCGCTGGCTTGCCGAGCGCCGACGGTAGTGCGTCCGTCGATCCGGGCAACATCGACCTAGTCCCAGGGGGTCGATTGTCCCTGGGTGCGGACGACGTGGCGGCATACGTCCCGGATGCCTCGGCCTCAACGTCATCCTTGCTATCCAGGGTGCTGATCGATGCTCGCGCACCCGAGCGTTATCGGGGCGACGTCGAGCCGATGGACCCCATCGCTGGACACATTCCCGGCGCGCTGAGCATCGCGACACTCGGAACGCTGCGAGACAACGGGTCCTTTGACCCAGCGGCGATGCACCGGCGCCTCGACGAACTCGGGATTGACGAGACGACTGAGGTGGCGCTCTATTGCGGGTCGGGCGTCCAAGCTGCCCACCTGGCGTTGGCCATCGAGGTTGCTCAACCCGGCAGACCCGCGCCGGCGGTGTACGTCGGGTCGTGGAGTGACTGGGTCAACGACCCCAGCCGACCGGTCGCGACGGGCGGCTAGGACGAAGCGAGAGGGCCACGCCACAGGCTTTCGCCGCTGTGGGTGGGATTTCCGTCGAAATGCTCCACTGAAACATCGACGATGGGATAAGTGTCGGTCGACAACCCCCTAGGAAGCACAAACTCGGTGGCACCATTGCTCAGCGTGCCGATGGTGACCATCCCGGAGGCGTCGTCGCCGAGCAACCACACCTCGAGATAGCCGTCCGCGACAGCAGGCAGCGAGTTGGTGTCAAGCCGCAGGACGCCCTCACCGTCTCGCTCGAAGATCTCGGCTTTGCCTGCCTGCACCGAATCTTCCAGCGGCGCAAGTTCCGCCGATGCTACGAGCTGATCGCTGTCTTGCCCGTCGGCGTTCAAGGCCACTGAGCCCAGCCCCATTACCGCTGCGCCTGCGGCCGCCGCGCCGAGCAGCGAGAGCCCGGAGAAGCGACGACGCGGAGCGCGGTCGGACGCGCGAGACCGTGAGTGGCGCCTCTGCGCTCCAAAACGAGTCACCGAAGCAGGGTCGGCCCGGACCGCGTCACTCGCCCGGCCGTCCACAACCGCACGAGCAGCGAGAGATGGCTCGACAAGGTCATCGCGAGCACTGCTCTCAGTCAGGGTGTCGGCGTCGGTGATTGCAGCCGCGATGGCAGTCCACACATGGTCCGGTGCGCGCACGGGGACGGGACCACCGCCAGCCAGGATGGCCGACACCGCGCTCAACGAGTCAACTTCGTCTCGGCATATAGGACAGGTTTGGACGTGGTCTCGACTTCCCGAATTGCCGTCGCCTATAGCGACAAGGGCGAGTTCGTCAGGTGCTAGATGCATGCTCACCCTCCAATCGGGTTTTGAGTCGGCGCAAGGTGCGCGCGATATGACTTTGACGGTTCCTAGCGGCATGTCTAATTGCTCTGAGATCTGTACGTGCGTTAAGTCTTCGAAGAACGCGAGGATCATAATCTGACGCTGCGGGTTCCCGATACGTTCGAGTTCCTCCCACAGCAGCAGCAATTGATCGATGCGTTCTGGTGTCGATGCGTTCTGGTGTCATGGCATTCGGAGCGGGGCGTTCGTCCAGATTGCCGCGTAACACATCGGGTCGGCGCTGACCTCGTGTCTGCGATGCCGGTGGCCCAGATGGTCGGCGATGCGATGTCGAGTGATGCCCACGAGCCACGCACCCAGGGGCGCGTGGTCCACCCGATACCGTGAGCGCGACTGCCACGCCGACACGAACACCTGCTGCGTCACATCGTCCGCGTCTCCTGGCCCGACGGACTTGACCGCCAACCCGTGGACCAAACCGCCCCACCGTTCGTATGCCGAGTGCAGCGCATCGTCGTCGCCGGCAGCGAACGCGCGAGCAAGGCAGAGGTCGCTGTCGAGGCCCACCTCTGTGCGTTCTAGCCACTCGGTCACCGCCCCACCGCAGCGACTGCACCTTGTTGGGTCTCATTGGCGTGGCCACACATCGTCACTCGACGGGCATGGCCACGACAACCACCTTGTCTCGGTAGCTCGATGCTTCCGCGCGCCACGGACCACCACAGGTGATCAGCGTCAGACGCTCCGGCCCGCTCCGGTCGAAAATCTCTGCGGTAGGCAACTCGTCTTTGGAAATGGTCTCGCGGCCGATGATCTCGTAGGTGGCCGTAGTGCCATCGGCCATGTCGACGGTTACGAGCGCTCCCAGATCCACCTCGCGAAGCGCGGCCATCGCGCCAAGGCCTTCTTTGCTGTCCACATGCCCCGCGAGCACGACTGATCCTTGGCCTGCACCAGGTGCCGGTCCGTACCGATACCAGCCTGCGCGGTTACCGTCATCTGGGATCTGCATCAACCCGTCGTCGCGCCACCCCGGTAGCATCCAGTGGTGCGTCGAGGGCGACATCCTTCACTCGCAAGCGCACAGGTACTGAGGTACGTGAGCCTGCCTGTGCCACGGACGCCTGCGAGCGTGAACCACTCGGCACTGCGGGGGTTGCCGCTGCTCGCGATTCGTCCTCGGACGGCTGCGACTCCGTAGTGGCGGACGCGTCGGCCGTAGGCGCGTCTGTGGTCATCTTCGTGGCCTTGATATCGGTGGTGCCGATATCATCTGGCTCCCCCGCCGACACGATGCCGAAACCGGCGGCAGCCACCAAGAAAAGGCACACGAGGAGCACGCCCAGCCACATCCCACGTTGCATACGAATTCATCTCACAAGGATGATGGAATGCCGAGTTGTCGGCCTTGAGGTGGTCCAAGACAGTCTCGTGCAACTCACAAATGGTGCGGACGCTGGTCCCCAAGATCACGCTCGGGGACCAGCGTCTTGTGCAACGTCTCCATGCGGACGTTACGAACCGCAGGTGGTGCCTAGCAGGACCAGATCAGGCGGCAGAGCGGTGGGTCGACAACTCGCGTGTCGCGATCACAGCACCGGCTGCGCCGACTATGCCGAGCACCAACAACCACGGTGCTGCACCGCCGTCAACGAGTCCAGCCTCACCGCTGGGCACACCACCGGGGGCGCTGTGCATACCGTCTACGGTCTGGATCGCGAGATCCAGGTTGTCGTCCTCAGCCGAGCCCCATGCGTAGACGATCGTGTTGGTGCCCTCTGCGAGGTCGAGATCGGCAGGGCCAAGCACCACGGTCTCGGTGCCAGCCAGCGTCAGGTCGGCGCTCACGGTTGCCGCTTCGAGGTTCAGCACCTCTTCATTCGGGTTGGTCAAGCCATCGATGACGGGGGGGCTCACCGGCGCGCACGTCCACGGCTGGGGCGGCAGCGGTGTGACGCACGGTGAGTCGGGTCTGACCGGATTCGATAGCCGAGGTGTCGTTGACGAACGCGCTCAGCGTGGGGTCTCCACCTTCGGTCAAGTGGGCGACGAGCGTCACGTTGGCACCGCCAGGCACCGTCACACCGTCTGCGGAGATGGCCGGGTCGTCGGTGTCGGGGTCGGCACCATCGGCATACACGTCGATGTCGTCATCACCGGCAGGCAGGGTCAGCGGGTCGGTGAGGGTGCCGGGTTCGAAATCGGGCACCGTCTCTTCGCCGTTAACGTAGACGTCGACCGTCAGGCCGGGCACTGCGTGCAAAACCAAAACGTGGCTGTCCTCTTGGGCCGTGGCGGGAGCGGCGGTGGCGACGAGGGCAATGCTCGCGACCGCCCCCAAGCGATTGAACGCATGTCGATCTCCTCAAGGTTGGGGCGTCACGGGCGACTCCCTCTGACCTCTACTTCTGCTGCTACCGCCGTTTGGATGCAGCAACGCCACAGTTTCTTTTCTAACCCCCGGACACGGACAACTCGGCGGCAGCGATCGTGGCCCGCTGGGCAACGTTGAGTTCACGTGACTCGAGCCAAAATTCTGGCAGGATCACCCTGCGCGCTGACCCTGTACGACCGCGGGAACCTTCGGCATCCCCTGGCCAGCTTTGATCCAGATCGAGGGTGTCGATCAGGCGGTCCAGCGAATCGAGGGAGTCGATCAGTCCAAGTTGGTGGCGCAGGGTGCCGCCGACGGCGAACCCCTTGAAGTACCAGGAGATGTGCTTGCGGATGTCTCGGCAGGCCTGCGGCTCGTCACCATAGAAATCAGCGAGGTACGCCGCGTGCAGCCTCAGTGTCTCGCACACCTCCCGCAGCGTCGGCTCCACCCGTTTCGTCGACCCGACAAAGGCGGCGGCGAGATCGGTAAAGAGCCAGGGCCGCCCGAGGCAGCCCCTGCCCACCACGACTCCGTCGCAGCCCGTCTCGCGGACCATCCGCACGGCGTCTTCGGCAGACCAGATGTCGCCGTTGCCGAGTACAGGGATGGAAGTCACGGTCTGCTTAAGGGCGGTGATCTTGGACCAATCGGCGGTGCCGCTGTACGCCTGAGCGGCGGTGCGGGCGTGCAGCGCGACGGCAGCCACGCCCTCGTCCTCGGCAATGCGGCCAGCCTCGAGGTAGGTGATGTGGTCACTATCGATGCCGATGCGCATCTTCACGGTCACCGGCACTTCCGCCGGGGCGGCCTCTTTGACTGCGGCCCGCACGATAGAGCGGAAGAGGTCGAGCTTCCACGGCAGAGCCGCTCCCCCACCTTTACGGGTGACTTTAGGGACCGGGCACCCGAAGTTGAGGTCGATGTGATCGGCACGATCCTCGGTGACCAACATCTTGACGGCTGCGCTCACGGTGGCCGGGTCCACTCCATACAACTGGATGGAGCGAGGTTGCTCGTCGTCGTCGTGCTCGATGAGTCGCATGGAGATCGGCGTGCGCTCCACCAGAGCCCGCGAGGTGATCATCTCGCTGACGTAGAGGGAGCTCGCGCCTGAGGCTCCGGATGGGCTCTCACTTTGCTGACCTTCGTTGCCAGACTGCCTACAGAGGCGGCGAAAGGCCCGGTTGGTAATGCCCGCCATCGGCGCCAACACCACCGGCGAGCTGATGGTGTGTCGTCCGATCTGGAGCGGCGGAGCCACTACTCGAGCCTGCTGCTCCCCAACTGTCATTGCGCCATCCTCTCAAACAGCCACCTGGCTCACGTTCACCTTCGGCACCGTGCTGCCGAAACACTGCACCCACATGTCGCGTCGTTCCAGCAGATCTCCCGTGTGGGTACGCACGACTAGTGCTTCTGGGCCATGACACGTCGCGCGTTCGCATACTCCCGTCGAAAAATCGGGCCATGCGGGCTTAGCCTGTGCCGGTGCATCCCCTCGCCATCAGCGTCGCTGGACTTCTGACCGGCTGGGGTTTGGTCGTCGCGATCGGCGCGCAAAATGCGTTTGTTTTGAGGCAAGGGCTACGCAAAGAGCATGTCGGAGCGGTAGTCGCCTTCTGTGTCGTCTCCGACATCCTGCTGATCGGCCTCGCCGTGGCAGGCATCGGGGCCGCCCTCGAGAAATGGCCAGCGCTCATGCCCCTAGCCCGATGGGGCGGAGGGTTATTCATCGTTGGTTACGGTCTGCACGCTGCACGCCGGGCGATGCGACCGGCGGCGATGCGTGCCACGGATGGCGGCGATACCACTCTGGCTCGCGCCATCACCATCGCGGCCGCGCTCACCTGGCTCAACCCACACCTCTACCTCGACATGATGCTGCTCGGGACGATCGCTAACAGCCACGGCACCCTTGGCCGGTGGTGGTTCTTCGCCGGGCTGCTGGTGGCGAGCGTTTCCTGGTTCACAGCATTGGGGTACGGCGCTCGCTTACTGAGACCATTCTTCGTTAGGCCCCGTTCGTGGCAGATCTTGGACTCGGGAATCGCGGTCGTGATGATCGCACTCGGGCTAACGCTCATCCTGCGCGACTAGACGTGCCATCCACGGCCCTGAGGGCCTTCACTACCCGCCACGCAGTGCCAGTCTCGTCGTACACCAGGCTGAAAAACATACCCGGATCGGCTGCTATGCGTTCTGACACATCCGCACAGTCGATGACTTGGGCACGGCTTGAATTCCCCCGGTCCTCAATGCACAGCGCCTCGTCTCGCAAATTCAGGCGAAGGTCCTGACCCACCTTTGGCAGCAGATCGATCAATGTTTCGTGTGTCCCACTCCCGCACCGCGCGGTCAGTCTGCGATCAGTCGCTTTCCGAGACCTGTCGCACCGTCTCCCCCGTACCCCCACTGTCTGTAGCGCTCGATGAGAGCCTCGTTGCCCGAGCGCACCTGAACGTTGAGCTTCGGGCAGCCCCGCTCGACGAGCAGGCGCTCCACCTCAGCAAGCATCTGCCGGCCGAGCCCCTGTCCCTGGTGCTCCGGCGCCACCGCGAAGTAGTAGAGCCAGCCACGGTGGCCGTCAAAGCCGGACATGGCGGTGGCCACGAGCACTTCTTCGTATAGGCCGACCAAGAAGAGCTCCGGTTGAACTGTCATCTTCCGCTCGATATCCAAATACGGATCATTCCATGATCGGGTGATCCCGACCTGATGCCACAACTCGACCACTGCTTCTGTGTCCGTAGCGGCGAAAGGACGAATCTCCATACCCGCCATGAGACCACGGCTGGAGGACGGGAAGGCCGAAGCCGGCTACGAGACCACGAGCACCCGGTCACCGCGATCCATGCGACCCGCGGACCACAACAGGTCGGCAGCCGCCGTAGACAGGCGGCAGCACCCGTGCGAAGCGGGGTAGGGCGGGATGGACAGCGACCCGTGCAACGCGCGCCCGCGGTCGAAATAGGACGGACGATACAGGTTGCCCAAATACCCCGACTGCCAGCCGCTGCTATAGGTGCCGTGCACTCGGAACGACCCGCGGTAGGTGTTGGCGTTGTAGGTCCGCCCGTAGTACTCGTACGGTTGGCCGTTGCCTGTCGAGGTGTTGAAGATTCGGTAGGTTTTACCGCTTCTCACTTCGAGCACCAACTGCTTGACCAAGTGAACTTCCATGCGGTAACCAGATCCCCCGGCCGGCGGAATCCTCGAGTCGTTAGCCAGCGCTGCGCGCGTGTTGCGCCCGAACACGGCATCGCGCGTCAGACCGTGACGCTTCTGCAGCGCCCAGACGGCTTGCTGCGTGAGGTGGCCGAAGTCTCCGTCGGGGTTACCACACCAGTAGCCTCGGTTGCTGAGCGACCTCTGCAGCCAGGCCACACCAGAGCCCCGATCACCGCGTCGATACACCGCGGCCGCGTCTGCGGGTGCGGCCGTCAAAAGGGTTGCGGCACTCGCCCCGAAACCGGTCAGCAGGAGGGTGCGCCGGCTTGTTTGCATGTTCTTGATGTTCATGATCCACCTTCTCGTCACGGGAAAAGTCGTTCACTACCCAGGAGCACAGTCACCGGGTCTTAATACACCGTTTCGTCAGATTTTGGTCACGTGTTGGTCACGGTCTCTTCACTGTATGGCAAAGTCCCGGCAGATTTTCACTCGCCGAACAAGAGATTGCCGCTCGTTAGGACGTTGGTATGTATCCCGTCGTCATCACGTGTACACCACGGCCGCAGTTGCGGCGGCTAGAAGACCGGAAGTGATCGCCCATCTCGTCCGCTGCCGTGACCATTGACCTGTACGCCAGGATCCTTCGGCGAGTTCATGAGTAGCCACAACTGAGATGCGGCCTTCAACTCGGCCGCCGCGTCCCCTGCACCACGACACGACCCCCTCGGCTCCGCTCACCTTCACACGTAGGCAACGCGGAGGGGGCCGCAAAAGGTCGGGTCGGGCCGACCGGCTGAGTGGGCGGCCATCAGCGGGCTTAGCAGCCCAGCAAACGCGCGCCCAGGTATGCGGTCACTTGGTCGAGCCCAACCCGTTCTTGGGTCATGGAGTCACGCTCGCGGATCGTCACGGCCTGGTCATCTAGCGTGTCGAAGTCGACGGTCACGCAGAAGGGCGTGCCAATCTCGTCCTGGCGACGGTAGCGGCGGCCGATGGCCCCGGAGTCGTCGAAGTCGACCATCCAGTGCTGGCGCAACTCCTGCGCGAGGCTCTTGGCCGCAGGTGACAAATCGGCGTTGCGGCTCAGCGGCAACACGGCGACCTTGATGGGTGCCAGGCGCGGGTCCAACGTGAGCACGACGCGCTTGTCGACGCCACCCTTGGTGTTGGGGGCCTCGTCTTCGGTGTAGGCATCAACGAGGAACGTCATCAACGAGCGCGACAAACCGGCTGCAGGCTCGATCACATAAGGCGTGTAGCGCTCGCCCGAGGCTTGGTCGAAGTAGGTCAGGTCGGTGCCCGAGTGAGACGAGTGCGTCTTCAGGTCGAAGTCTGTGCGGTTGGCGATGCCTTC
>JBBQNO010000055.1:0-13967 GCA_038330045.1 Actinomycetales bacterium
CGCATCCCTTGGCTGTAGGACTTCACCGGGCGCTTCACCGCATCCCCCAGCGCCGCGATGTCGAGCGCCTCGTCAAAGAGAGCCTCCTGCTCGGGCCGGCCGGTGGCCGCCCAATATGCCTTGAGGTTGTCCATGCCCGACAGGTGCGGCAAGAAACCCGGCCCCTCGACCAAGGCGCCGACGCGTTGGAGCACGGGAGCCCCGGCATACACCGGCTGTCCGAGCACGTGAACGGTGCCGGAATCTTGTCGGATCAGTCCCATCACCATGCGCAGCGTCGTCGTTTTGCCCGCCCCGTTGGGGCCGAGCAGGCCAACGACTTGGCCGCGTTCGGCACGCCACGAGACGTCGTCGACCGCGAGGTGTCCGTCGGCGTAGGCCTTCTTTAAACCCGTCACGGCCAGCGGCACGTCGAGGAATTCGTCGACCTGCGGGTGCGGACGAATGCGTGCCCGAACGGCCGCGATGGCGATCAGCAGCAACAGCACACCCAGCGCGATCGCCACCCCGATGGTCTCGGCGTCCCACCGGCTGCCCGGCGCGACCGCGGTGCCTTCGACGACGGGCACGGTCAGGCTCGGCTCGGCGAGCGAAATCTGGTCGACCCGCAGCTCGGGGGCCACTCGGAACGACCCGTCGGTCGAGGTCACCAGCACCCGCCAGGTCGAACCTTTCGGCAGCTGCCAGGTCCCACCGGGTAGGGCGACGTCGACCCGCTGAGCCTGACCAGGGGTGAGGCTGACCTGCACCGGTGCGACCAGACGGCGCGGCAGCACCGCACCCCCGGGCTGCACCTCCCACAGCGACACGAACAGCGAGGAAAGGTTGGCGCTGGAGGTCACGTCGAGGCTGACCTGCGGTGCACCAGCGACGAGCATCGTCTTGTCGATCGGCTCGGTGTCGAAGGCAACACTCTGGCCTGGCAAGGCAGCGAGCGCGTAGGTCGGCAGGGCACCCAGCAGGCCGCCGAGACCGGGCAGGGTGGTCAAGGATTCGGGCACCGCACCGGGGGGGCTGATCAACGCTGGCGGCCCGGTCACGGTGAGCGGAAGCGTGGCGACGTCCGCCGCACCACGGGCACCGTCCAGGCCAGGGTATGCCGCATCGGAGTATGCCTGCGCGCTCGCTCCACTGGTGGGCGGCGGGGCAACGTAGCTAAACGCCGGCAACGGAAGGGTGTCTTGGGTCATCGGGGCGTCGGCGCGAAGGGTGCCGTCAAGCCAGGTCAGCGCGTTGTCGGTCTGTTGCGCGTCGACGTCCACGGGCTCGTCGCCGGGGGTGGCGCCGTCGTTGCCGGGCGGCCCGCCTTCTGCCTCGGCAGCCGCAGGCGGCGCTGAGCTGGCCCCGTCGTGTCCCCCGTTGAACCAGTTCACCGCGACCGGGGTGCCCGCCTCGAGCAACGCCGAGGCGTTGGCGTCGGCTTGATCGAGCCCGAACAGGCTGTCCGACATCCCTTGCACTAGGTAGACCGGTGCTTCGATCTGGTCCAGGACCGGCTTCGGGCTATGCGCGCGCAACTGCTCGATCAGGGCTTCGTCGGTATCGCCGCTCTCCATCGCACCCACGAATTGGGTGCACAACTCCGGGTCGAACCGGCCGCATAGCGCGGGCCTGTCCAGCTCCACAATATCGGTGGGAGCGGCACCGTCGCCGAAGCTCTGGGCCAACCCCGAACCGACCACCGAGGTGAAGAACGTGGAGGCCCACAACTTCTTGAACGGCCCTGGCTGATCGACACCCACCGCGGACTGCGGGTAGAACGCGTCGCCCAGGTCGTTCCAGGTGATCTGCGCGATCACCGAGTCCACTCGCTCGTCCGCGCCCGCGGTCATCAGCGCCATCGCCCCGCCGTAACTCCCACCGACGACCGCGACGCGCGGGTCACCATCCCTGTCTTGTTGCACCCCATCGTCATCGGCCAGAAGGTCGATCAACGCCTCGGCGTCAGCGATCTCGAACTCAGGATCGTTGAGGTGGACGTTGCCACCGGACTCCCCAAACCCGCGCGCCGAGTAGGCCACCACGACATACCCGGCGTCGGCCAGCGTTTGTGCCTGGCTCTTTAGGTCGCCTTTGTTGCCGCCGAAGCCGTGCCCCAGGATCACCGCCGGCTGCGGCTGCGCGTCGCCTGGGCGATAGATGTCCACGTCCAACTCGACCGCTGAACCGTCGGGCTCGGCGCCGACCGACACCTGTGTG
Source organism: Actinomycetales bacterium (assembly GCA_038330045.1). Classification (GTDB taxonomy): domain Bacteria; phylum Actinomycetota; class Actinomycetes; order Actinomycetales; family Dermatophilaceae; genus Ornithinicoccus. Next base: position 2,200 of record JBBQNO010000055.1, read on the forward strand.
GTCTCAGGACTGATCTGGGCGTATGCCGGGAGGCTGGCGGAGGGTGCCGCCACCGTTCCCGCCGCCAATAGCACCCCGAGCGAGGTCGCGCCCACGATCTGTGCGGCACGGAGGCGCATACGGCAGGCCCTTTCGGAGACATGCATCGCGATGGCGGTGCACGTGCTCAACGGTACGGGGACCGGCGGTGTTCCCAGCTTGCGGGTGCCGACGAGAGCGCTAGGCGGCGACGCGCGCAGGCAAACCACCCAATGGCAACAAATGCCACCACTGCTGCCCCGCGCCCGAGCATTGATCCCGGCAATGCGCCCGCGTTGACGAGCACAAACACCAGCCCACCGATCGAGCCGACAAGAGCTCCGAAGGGGCGTGTGCGCATCGCGCCTTTATACCAGTGCCGGCGCCCCCGACGGGGTGCCCGGATCGTCTTCTGGTGATACATCACCCGTTCCCAACCCGGACACCTGAGGATTCTTCAGATCCCTAGTATTGAGTAAAAGGGGGATGGAGGTAGGGCGCAACCGCTAGAGGACCTCGGGCGGGCTCACTCGGTCGTTGGCCGAGGGCGCATGAAGCGGGCTTAGTCTGACGCCATGCCGTTCTTCATGCCCCAAATGACGGCCCTCGCGCGGGTGTCGACATCGATCTTGCGATACGCCCCTCGAACGTAACTCTTCACCGTATTCATGCTCAGGTAGCAGCGCGTTGCGATGTCCTGATTGCTCAATCCCTGAGTAATCAACGCCAACATCTCGGACTCTCGGTGGGTAAGACCAGCTTCTCGACCCGGCCACGCATGTGCTGCGCTCTCGCGGTCCACTGCGTCTTCGGGCGGAGGCTCGGCCGAGATCGTCTCGTGAATGACCCGCTCCCCTGCATGCACTCGCTCCAAAGCGTTCACCAACTCATCTGCGTTCATCGTTTTCGGTAGGTAACCGGCTACTCCGGCCGCAAGTCCGGCGCGGACGAAGTCGGCGTGAATCTCCCAGGCATACACCACAACCCGCCCGGCCAGCGAGTTCGTGACCAACTCGAGGATCGCCCCCTGGTCGGCCTGCGGTACCGCAAAAGTGTCGTACATCGTGATGTCGACCTGATGGGCTGGGGTGAGATTGACGTCCAACTGAACGACCCGGATTCGGTCGGAGTAAGGGTCCAACATTCGCGCCAGGCCGCGTACGACGACTTCGTAGTCGTTCATCAACGCCACCGCAATAGCGGGGGGACTCGCGCCTGCCCCTTCCTGGGGATCGGTGATCGTCATACGTGTGACCCTACGCGCCGCGTACGCCGTAAGGACGACCAGATTTCGACAACCACCTATGCCTGATATCGCGACGGGCTTGGGCAACTAAGGCATCGATAAGAGGTGCGCGTTGATCGCCCCGGGGAATCGCCACGAGATGCGGGTGTCACCCAACCAGGCCGCGACCTCTTCGGCTCGCCACTTCACCTGTTGACGGCGGTCGGGGCGTACTCCGGCGAAGTAGTGCAAGCGGATCTTCCCGTCTTTGGTTTGCCCCCACGCACCGACCACCTGCCCGTCGACCCAGATCGTGGGCCCCGCGTTGCCGTTCTGGTCCCAGGCCGCCTCGCCGCCAGGTGGCACGTAGAAGTCGCGGTCCTTCCACCCCATCACCGTCGGGTCCAGGCCCGGTAGCAGCGCGACCCACCGCTCCTCGGTGGTCTTCATCTCGTCGATGACGGACAGTTCTGCGTCTGCGGGCATCCACGCGGGTCCGGCGTTCGTCTGCACCGGCTGCGCACGAGCGGCGGCCAACGCAGCGCGGGTGTCGCCGAGGGTCCAGCCCATCCACCACGACAGGTCGCGCGTGGTGCCCGGCCCGAACTGGGTGAGCCACCGGCTAGCCAACTCTGCCTGTGCCTCCTTGACTGTGCCCTCGCGCATCGAGGTATGCAGATCGGGTGCCCAATCAGCCATCCTCGCCCAGGCGTACTGGGCGTTGACCCAGGTGCCGCCGGGGCGGGTACGCACCGCGAAGCCGTCGTATCCCAGTCCGGTCAGCACCCGTGAGTGGGCACCTTGCACGCTTCCGTACACCTTGTTTTCGGCCATCGCCAGGGGGCGAGCCAGTTCAGGCATGAGGATGCCGATTTCGCGGGCCGTGACGGGGCCCCGCTCAGCCAACACGGCAGACACCTGCTCCTTTGCCGCCGCGAGCCACGCGCCGGGTTCGGGCAGCCCGGAGCCGGCCAAGAACTTCTCGGTCCGGCGGCGCTGCACGTCGGCGATTTTGATGGTGCACGCGCGGTGCATCAGGGCTGTGTTCTCCGGCGGGGCGACCCACAATGTCGTACGCATGGCGTGATGACGGATCAGCGAGCGGTCGGCATACAAAGCCGTCGTCACTGCACCGATGTCGGGGTTGCGCATCCGAGCGAGCACACTCAGATAGACGGTCACGGGGTCGCTGGAATGCAGAGCCACCAGCGAGCGGGCAATCGCCACCACATCGTCGGTGCGTCCGCTCGGCGCCAACCGGTGACGCGCACCCACCCCCCGGCGTCGGGCGGCGTCAGTGATCGTCGGGACCGTCATCTGCACAGAATGGCACCAGTCTCCGTCACACGCGTTCATCGCGACCGCGGGACCTCAACCGACTGGACGCGGGCTAGAGCAGGTGGCCTCCGGCGATGGCCGCGGCAGCCATGGGCGCTAGGGGAAGACGGGGAAGCACCACGGCGTGGAAAGAGTGATAAAGGTCAGGCCGCCCCGGCCAAACCGTGTTGGATGGGGTGTTGGTCTCGTCCATCTCGTGCTGCCACGACCCGTTGTCGGCGATGTAGTGCTGAGCCGCGTGATCCCACCAGCGTTGATACCACTGCTCGAATCGGGGCAGGCCGGTGGCTTGCGCCAAGGCGGCGGCGGCCGAGATGCCTTCGCAGAGCACCCAGTGCATCCGCCGGCGCACGACGGGTTGGCCGGACCAATCGGTGGTGTAGACAAAGCCGTCCTGGCCGTCGACCGCCCATCCGTCGGTGACGGCTCGATCGAAGAGCTGGGTCGCCCCATCGATGAGTGTGTTGTTCGAGGCTTCGAGTTTGTTGTTCGAGGCTTCGTCGCCACCGGCCGCCGCTACTTGCACCGCCAGCCGGGCCCATTCGAGCCCGTGACCAACGGTTGCCCCGAAGGGTTCGAACGGATGGTCCGGTTGATCGCGGTGGTGCTGCGGTAGCTCGGTCCAGGTGGCGTCAAAGTGCTCCGGGATGCGCCACTCGCGGGTCTGCGCCCAGCCCAGGACCTGGGTGGTGATGAGCTGCGCCCTCTCGCGCCACCGATCCTCACCCGTGGCGTTCGCGGCGTTGAGCAGCGCCTCCACCGAGTGCATATTCGCGTTCACGCCCCGGTAGTCACTGTGAGTCGACCAATCCGGAGAGGCCGAGTCGAGGTGCATTCCCGCCTCGGGCTCCCAGAAGCGGTCGTCGAGAGTCGCGAGCGCCTCATCAAGCAGATCGTTTGCACCCTCCAGACCCGCGATCACGGCACTCGAGGCGGCGAACACTACAAAGGCGTGGGTGTATGCGGTCTTGGAGTCATCCAGCCCGTCCCCCGGACCGCGGGCGTTGACCCAGCCGCGGTGTTGCGCATCCGCCTGCGATCCGGTCAGGCCGCGCAAGGCCACCTGAGCGAGCGTCGCGCAACCGGGGACACCGGCCAGGCTGCCCAGGCTGTAGACGTGCAGCATTCTGGCGGTCACCCAGGTGTGCACCGGTTGCGAGAGGTCCGGCTCGCCGTGCTCGTTGAGGTATGCCGCGCCTCCGGTCGGGTGCTCGAAAGCACCGCCGAATCGCAGCTGGAGCGCGGACTGCTCCCGCAACCAATGCAGGTGGTCGCCGCGCTGACGCCAAAGTAGGGATTCGGCGCCAGGCTTGGGGCTGTTCATTCGAGCAACTCCTCATTCGCATTGGTAGGGGCTGAACATCATTCTCTCCTTGGGAGCCACCCAGTCCATCTCGAGCGAGATCTACGAAGCGGCTGAGATCAATTGGCGACTTATCAGGATCCATCACCTCGACAACCTCATCTGGGTGTGGGACGCGAACGCACCGCGCAACATCAAGGACGACTTCGCCGGCGCCTACGCCCAGTCCTATTACGACGAGTTGGTCGAACTCGGCGAGGGTCGGCCGATTGCCCTAGGCGAGGTCGGCCACCTGGCGACCCCCCAGATCCTGACCGACCAACCCCGGTGGGCGTGGTTCATGGCGTGGAACGCGCGGCTGACCACCGACGCAGGCACGATCACCGTCTTGTCGTGCGACAACCTGCTGACAACGGCAGCATGCTGCGGGGTCTCGTCCACGATTTCGTCCGCGCGCTTCCTGGACGTGAGGCCGAGGAGATCGCCGCCTTCCTTGAATCATCCGTGACGTTCCCGTCGTCGATGGTCGACCGTATGGTGCCAGCCACCACCGACCGAGACGGCGCCGAAGCAGGCCGCTGAGTTCGTCCCGGTCTGACCACGGATTGCGGAACGGCCCGGGCATCAGGCTGAGCCCGTCGCTGACTCTTGGGGGCGTCAGTATGTGGCCGAGAGGTTTGAGTCCCACGGGTTGAGGCACGCGACGGCGAGGGGTTCGAAGTGCCTAGTGTTCCGCGTGGCGACGGTCATCTCTGCAGACTGTGCCACGGCGGCTATGAGGGCCTCGTCGAATGGGGCGTGCTCAGGAACCCGATAAGCCGCGAGGACCCGTGCTGCCGGCAGGTTGAACGGAAGCACCCGGTCAGCGAACGTTGCCAAGACGTTCTCATCGAACCAGCGGCGCAGGATCGCTCCCTGCGCAGCGTCGGATCTTTCCTTGGCGATCACGCCTCGTTCGATCTCGGCGATGGTGGTAGCGGTAACGAACTGATCGCCGACGGGTATAGACGCTGCCCACACTTCGACGGGCGGGTTGCGCCCTCGGACTCGCAGCGCGGACACCACGTTGGTGTCCAAGAGGTACCCCACAACTGCGCTGAGCGAGCGGTCAGGCCTAGACGCTCAGGTTCGAAGTCGATGTCGGCACCCTCGTCCGTGCTCAGGAGGTCGACAATGGTGACGGGATCACCTTCAACAGCGCGGGTGAGAAGGTCGCGTGCTTCCGCCTCGACCGAACGGTGACGCTGTTTCGCGCGCGCTCGCAGCGCCGTCCGACGATGGCACAGCACTGTCGCGTCGCCCCGCGCTAGGCAGCCAGCAGGTCGGCCAACCAGCGCAACTGCTCGCGCTCGTGGAAGGGCCCTCCACCTTCGTGCCCGTTCCAGGGGTACTCGACGATTTGCTTGGGACCACCCCACGCCTGGTATGCCGCGTAGACCGTAGACGGCGGACACACCGGGTCCATCAGCGCGACGGAAAACAGCGCAGGAACGCTCGCCCGGCTGGCCAACACTGCCGCGTCGACGTACGACAAGGTCGTGAACGCCTGCTCGGCTTTGTTTCGGTGCACGGCGAGGTATCGGCCCAATTCGGCATACGGATTGATGTCGGTCATCTGGGCGCCCCGCCAAACGTCACACATAAAGGGGACGTCCACCATCGCCCCCAGGACGCGGTCGTGCAGTGCCGCGGCCGCAATCGAAATGCCGCCACCCTGGCTCGCGCCGCAGACCACCGCGCGATCGGGATCTGCTTGGGGCAGCTTGGCCACCGCGTCTAACGCCATCACGGCATCGGTGAAGACCCGCGTGTAGTAGTGGTTCGCTGGGCTATCGAGGCCCCGGGTGAGGAATCCCGGCGACGACGGCCCCGAGCCGACCGGGTCTGGGGTGTCACCGATCCCGTATCCCGCGCCCTGGCCTCGCGTGTCCACCTCCAGGCAGGCATACCCGGCGTTCACCCACAGCGGCACTTCGTGCGCCAACCCGCGCCCCCGGCCATAGCCCTGATATTCGACCATCACCGGAAGGGGACCCTCGACACCAGCCGGTCGGTGGTACCACGCGCCAATACGGTGGCCTTGGGCTCCGCTGAACCAGACATCGTCAGTCGCGACGCGAGTTAGACCCGTGTCGACATGCTCGATGCTGGGGGCTTGGGCCGCGTCCCTGGCCCCGGACAGCTGCTCGGCCCAGAAGGTATCCAGGTCTTCTGGCGGCTGCGTGGAACTGACGTAAGTGCGTAGTTCGTCGAGCGGCAGGTCGTAGAGGGGCACGAAAATCAAAAGTACCAACGAAGCCCATCAAAGGGGCTCGAGCGCAATTACGACGTGAGTTGGTAGCCGCCTGCGTCCGTCAGTCCCGACTGGATCGTGGCTTCTGCTAGCGCTTCGGAGCTAACCACGATCACCGAGGACACCCCGTCAGCATCGAGGTCCACGGAGACCTTCTGCACGCCTTCGAGTGCTTCCAGCTCGGAGGTCACCGCCTGAACACAGTGGCCACAGGTCATCCCGGTGACAGCGTAGGTCTGCGTAACGGTCTCTGTGCTCATGTTGTGTTCTTTCGTGTCCGTGGATGGAGGGCCGTCGGTGTGGTTACAGCCGCAACCGCAGCCGCCCGCGATCTGCTCGGCAAGCGGAAGGGAGATGGTTTCAATATGCATGAGTGTTCCTCTCGGTTGGCGTCGGCGACGTGTGCTTCACAACAAGCATACCCCCTGAGGGTATGCAGAACGCAGTGACCGTAAGGCATCACCCGCCACGCATCCGGGTAAAAGACGGTGCTACCTTGTACCCCTATAGGGTACAAGGTAGGCGATGGATCGTGATGCTTTCGCCCCAACGATGGCGGCCCTGCGCACCTGCTTTAAGAAGGCGCCATCCCCACACGAACACATCAGGAGTTTCTCTATGCACCTCACGCGCACCTCCACCCTGTCCGCCGTTGTTGTCGCCGCCACCTCGGTCTTGTCAGCCTGCTCTTCGGACCCCGAACCGACGCAGACCAACTCGGATTCCTCCGAGCAAAGCACAGCCACCGCAGACTTCAACGAGGCCGATGTCGCCTTCGTGACGGACATGATCCCACACCACCAACAGGCCGTTTCGATGTCTCAGATGGCCGAAGAACGAGGTGGCCCTGACGTCGCCGCCCTAGCCACCCGGATCGAAGGCGCACAACAGCCCGAGATCGAGACGATGACTGGCCTTTTGGAAGATTGGGGCCAAGAAACAGCTTCAGCAATGCCTGGCATGACCGACATGGGCGACATGGGCGACATGCAACCCGAAGACATGGAGAAACTCATGAGCATCCGCGGCGACGACTTCGACACGCTGTGGTTGGACCAGATGATCGAGCATCACACCGGCGCCATCACCATGTCGCAGACCCAGAAAGACGAAGGCATTAACCCCTCAGCCGTGGCCCTGGCCGACACCATCATCGAAGCCCAGCAGGCCGAGATCACTGATATGAAGCAAATGCTCGAAAGCAACTGACCCTGGGTCCCGCTGCCAAAGCCGATCACCGCACGAGGGTGGTCGGCCAGGCGGGTCATCTCGTCGCTAAGAGGTCACGCATACTCTCAATGTCTTGGGTCTGGTCCTCAACCATGGTCTGCGCAAGATCGGTCATAACCGGCGACTCTCCGCGCTCGGCGGCGCTGCGTACCATATCGACCCCGTGCTCGTGATGAGCGATCATTTCCGTCAAGAATGCCTCTTCGATCTCCGCAGGAGATGCTTCAGCCAGAGATTGATCGTTGACCTGACCCGGCACACTCGGAACCTGCGGATAATCTCGCTTACCCAGACAGGTGTTCATCTCTACGTTTTCGCGCACCTGCGCCCCGATGATGTCTGCGGCCAAAGCATCCACTTGAGGGTATGTGTGCCTATCGTCGGTCTCAATCCCGGCTGTGGAAGGAGTTGCCATGTTCATCGGGATCTTGTTCATGCTGGCTATAGCCATTTCTACGGTGGCGGCAGTTTACGGCCTGCACCGTCTCACCACTGTGTCGACCGACACGCTGGTGTCGCTTCCGTTCCAGTCGGGTTGGGCACCGCAAGAGCACGCTCTGTCGAGATACCACGTCCGGTGGTACGTCGCGACGCTACTTTTCTTGGCGTTCGACGTCGAAATGTTGTTCATGTACCCGTGGGCCGTAGTTGTTGCCAACCTCGGGTTCTCGGCGGTGCTCGAGATGTTTCTCTTTCTCGGGGCTTTGCTGGTGGCGGTGCTCTGGGTATGGCGTGAAGGCGGCCTGCGGTGGGCCTGAGCAACGCGCTGGCCCGATATGCGACGCGACGCGCTCACGTGTTCATCGCCGAAACACCGGGCTCCTGGATGGTGAGGGCGCGATTGGAACGAGACCTCATCGAGCGCGGATGGCGACTGGGTCCCACCCCCGCTGACGCTGATGTGTTGGCGGTGTGCGGGGTCCCTGGGCCCGAGCTCACCAGTGTGATCGACCGGCTCTGGGATCAGATGCCCGGGCCGCGCGTGCGGACGGACCTCGACGATACGACCGATATTGCCCGAGCCATGGACGCAGTCGCCGGTCAGCTCACCGACACCGAAAGCCACCGCAAAGACGCTGCCTACCGGAACCACGAGCCGCAAGCAACGAGCGATGAGAACGCGATGGGCCACGGGGATATGGACCACGGCGACATGGACCACGGGGATATGGACCACCGGGATATGGAGATGGCGCCGGACGGAATCCCGTTGGCCGAGGGGGAGGACGACAGGGATGGGCTCGAGATGGACGTGCTCCGTCTGCGGCTAGGACCTGTTTTGCCTTGTTGGCCAGCTGGGCTGGTGCTGAGCTGCACCGTGAATGGCGATGTCATCTCGCGCGCCGACGGGTCGATGATCGATGCCCCCGATAATGCTGCTCTCAACATCTCGCAAGCGTCCAGCCCGGCGTGGCGCGCCGACAATATTGCGCGATTCTTGACCTTGGCCGGTTGTGAAGACACTGCTGCCCTCGCCGGTCAGGTCCGCGACGGGCAACTCACCTCGTACTCTGCACCAGAAATCGGCGCTTCGCTGGAGAGGTTGCGCCGTCAGGTCAACCGTTCTCGACTCCTGCGGTGGTCGCTGCAGGGCCTGGGACCGCTGACTCCTGAAGATCTCGACAAGCACGATCTCCCGCGGCACCTGAAAGGCGACACCTGGGACCGGCTGATGGTGATGCTCGACCGTGCGGTCGCCGCTGCCGATGCCGCCGGGGCAGCGGATAGCAACCTTGCAAAAGCCCCAAAGGTGAGCCCGGGAGCGGCGGCCGCCGTCGCCGTAGGCCTTGACCTTGCCGCGGCCCGGCTCGTCATCGCTTCCCTGGACATGCCTCCGTCACTGGTCCCGAGCGCGGCGACCCATGGGTGAGGCCGCCGTGGTGACCGTTGCACCGGCGTGGGCGCTGGTGGGTGCAGCGATCTTAGGCGTACTGGTTTTTCTGGCGGCGGCACTGAACAGCGTCCTGACCGCCCGGGCGGAGCGGACCAACGGACCCGAGCATTCGGCATACCTCTGGGGTGCGGTCGCTGGGCCGGTCCACGAGAGCGCGCGGCTCCTGCGGCAACGTCGACGAAGCACCGTGTCTGCCGACGCCCTGCTGTGGCGCATCGGGGGCGCGGGCCTGCTCGTCGTCGCCTTGTTGATAGTGGCGGTGGTGCCTCTGGGGCGGTGGACCATCGCATCCTTGGATGTGGGGGTGGTCTGGTTCAACGCGATGGACGTCATGGTCTGGGCCTTGGTCTGGCTCGTTGGGTGGGGTCCCAATTCGGCGCATTCCTTAGTTGGCGGATACCGGTTCCTCGCCCACGGCTTGGGTTATGAGCTGCCGCTGATGTTCGCGCTAGTGGCCCCCGTGATCGCGGCGGGAAGTTTGAACGTGGGCACGGTCGCCGCCGCCCAACAGGACCTGTGGTTTGTGGTGTGGATGCCCGTCGCCTTCGGCGTGTACTGCCTGGGTGTCGTCGCCTTCTCGGTGTGGGGGCCGTTTGCTGCCGCGCTGGGCACCGACATCGGTGGAGGAGTGGGAGCCGAGCTGTCCGGGGTCGACCGGTTGCTGTTCACCGCCGGACGGTACGCCCTGCTCGCGGCCGGTGCCGCGTTTGCTGTGCCGATGTTTCTCGGTGGTGGCTCCGGACCCGTCGCGCCGGACTGGGTGTGGACGCTGGTCAAAACTGCTGCGCTGCTGAGCGCCTTGGTGTGGCTTCGCCGACGGATGCCGATCGTGCGCCCCGACACGTTCATGGAACTCGGCTGGGTGGTGCTGCTGCCCGCAGTGCTCGCGCAGGACCTGATCGTCTCCATCGTCGCCGTCACCAGAGCCGGAACATGACCGACGCAAGCATCGTGATCGACATTGCTCACTGGGTGCTCGCCGTCGTAGCGATCGTCAGTGGTGCCGCCGTGTTCTACGTCGATTCCATGGCCCGCGCCACCTACGCGTTGGCGATCTCCTTCGTCGCGGTCGGCGTCGACGTGCTCCTGCTGCAGCAGAATTACATCGGAGTCACGATCATCTTGATGATGGTCATGGAGATGGCGATCATGGGCGTCTACATGGTGATGTTTATGGGCATGAACCCGGCCCTGATGCCCATGAGCATGGTCCACGACAACCGGCGCGCCATCGCGGCGGCGGTCCTGACCTTCGCAATCCTTGCGGCCGGCATCATCCTCATCGACTGGCCGACCAGGCGGGGCGTGCCCGCACCCGACGTGACCGCCGTACTGGGCGAGGCGTTGATGGGCCCCCAGATGCTGGTGATGATCGTGATCAGCCCGGTGATGGTCTCCACCATCGTTGCCGGGGTCGTCCTTGCGGCGCACCGCACCAGGTACGGCCGGATGGGTGATGACCTCAAGCGTCGACCCGCCAGCGACCCTCAACCCGGAGGGGTCGGACGATGACCCTGGAAACGGTGCTTTTGCTGGCCGCCGCGCTGTTCAGTATCGGCCTCTACGGCGCGATCTCACAGCAGGTCGTGGTCATGGTCATGATGGGCCTGGAGCTGATGATCAACGGCGTCATCATTGCGGCCGCAGGGTTCTGGTGGTTCACCGCACCCGAGCCCACCGGACAGGTCCTATTGCTCGTGGTCATTGCCGCTATGACCGTGGAGATGGCGATGGGCTTCGCCGTGGCTACGCTGATGCACCGCCGGGCCGGGGCCGACATGACCGACATGGCCACGGACTTGTCCCGGTGATCGCCGTCGCCCCGGCCCTGCTGTGGTCCATGGTGCTGCTGCCCGCCGTCATCGGTGCCGTCCTCGTGATGAGTCCGCGCGCCGAACGGATCGCTGCCCCGGTGGCAATCAGCACCGCGGCCGCGACCGCCGGGCTCGCGGTTGCCGTGTCGGTGATGCGACCGAGCGTGTCCGTGCCGTTTGTGCTCGGCACGGACTTCGCCTTGGCGGTCGACACCCTCAGCGCATTGCTGGTGCCGACCATCGCGTTCGTGGCCGCCTTGGCCCTGCTCGTGGCCACGGGGGAAATCACCGACGCTCGGCCTCGGTTTTACGGGCTGATGTTGCTGTTTGCTGCCTTCGCGTTGATCACCGCGACCGCGACGACCCTGCCGACCCTGCTGTTCGCGTGGGAGTTAATGGGTGCTGCGTCGTACGCGTTGATCGGCTTCTGGTGGCGTGAAGACCACCGGGTGAGCGCCGGTTTGACCGCCTTCGTGACCACGCGCAGTGCCGACGTCGGGTTGTACATCGCGGCGGCTGCCGCGTTGGCAGGGGGCGCCGGGCTCGCCCTGGGCGACCTGGCCGACGCTTCATCGGGGTGGCGACACGTCATCGCGGCCGGGGTGCTGGTGGCCGCATTGGGTAAGGCCGCACAACTGCCGTTCTCGTTTTGG
>JBBQNO010000056.1:0-13866 GCA_038330045.1 Actinomycetales bacterium
GGAAACCACGTAGCGCACGGGCACGTCTGGGTGGGTTTGGGCCCACCCGGCTAGTGCTTCGTACAAAACTCGCTGTTGTTCTTTGAAGAGCCCCCGCACCTTGTCTCGGCTCATCCACGGCAAGGTGGCTTGCTCTGGCGCGTTCAGCCGCCCGGCGTAGACCGCGACCAGGGGCAACCCATTGAGTCGTGCCACGTCGAAGCCGTAGTCAATCGCAGCGCGGTTCGCCGGTGAACCGTCCACTCCCACCACGACCGGCCCGCCAGCACGGGGAGCCCACTGATTGTCGATGACCACAACCGGGGCGTGAGCGTGCGCGGCGACCTGAGCGGAGGTGGAGCCCAACACGGTCGCAGTGATTCGTCCGTGTCCTTGACGACCCAGCACCACCACTTCGGCGCCCCTTGAGGCATCGACGAGAACAGCTCCGGCGCTGCCGTCGCTGACCCGGCTGGACACCTGCACCGTGGGCTCGCTTCGGAATGCGTGCGCGGTGGCACGATCGATGACGTCGCGGGTGAACGAGTCTGGCAACATCGTGTCGATCGGCATCCCGTATGGGGCCGGGACCGGCAGCCCTCGAGCTAGGCGAAGGTCCAACGGCCTACCCCTCAACCGGGCCTCACCCACCGCCCAGGTCAACGCTGACGAGCACGGTTGCGCCGGTTCCAAACCCTACCACTATGGGTCGCACCTATTCCTCCTTACTACTACGTTTCATAACGACTACGTTGCGTAAGGTTTCGACGCGGGTGGGGTTGCGGTCCCGCGGTGAGACCGTTGCTGGGGTGCATTGGCGCCCGGGAGAAGACGGCTACGTGCGGGTTGGTCCTGCTCAAGGGGTCTGTTGGCTACCGCAGAAGCGCGCCGGAGCGCTCTAGTTCAAGGTCGATGGATTCTTGTTGGTGTTGTGGGTGGGGCAGGACGTTGACGGGGCAGGGCGCGGCGCCGATGACGGTCCGTGCGGTGCTGCCGAGGTGGGGCCCTAGTAGTTTTGGAGTGGGGCGCCGTAGCAGCAGGAGCAGCGTCGCCCCTTCGGCGGCGGTCAGCAGGGCCCGCGCAGGCTGTTCGTGCAGGACCCGGACCGCAACGGGGACGTCGGGGTATCGGGTTCGCCACGGGCTCAGGGCCCGTTCGATTATTTCGGCGCCTGCGGCCATCCACGTATTGGCATGGTCGCGGTATTCGATGCTGTCGATGTAGGGGTCGGGCATCTTCCAGGCGTGCACGACCTCGATATTCGCGGCGTGCGCGGTAGCGGCCCCGAACGCGGCCTGAAGGAGTTCATCGGTGTGTTCGGCGGCGCGTAGACCGACCACGACCCGTCCCGGGTTCGGGTCAGCGGTCCAGTGGGCTGGGATCACGCAGGTCGGCACGGTTGACCTGGCCACGACGGCCGCGGTGGTGGCCCCGAACAGGAACCGCTGTGAACCGGTGCGGGTTTCGCGGCCGATGACAAGGAGTTGGCCATACTGGGAGGCGTCGAGAAGTTTGGGGATTCGGGATCCGACGTGTAGTTCCGTGGTGACCCTCACCCGAGCAGACAACTGGCCTGCGCGCTGTTCGGCCTCGGCCAGTATCGCCAAACCAGTGCCGTCGACCTCGTGCGGGATGTAGGGCAGGATCGAACTCGTGGCCTCGTACCGTGGCCCGACGTGCACCAGTCTTACCTCGCAGCCTCGGGCGCGGGCTTGCTCGACCCCGTATCGCAGCGCCCCATCACTACCGGTAGTGCCGTCTACTGCGACCACCACACCGGTGGTTTTGTCGTTGACCATGAAAAACATCTCCTTCACCTCTGCTGTCGCTACCTGAACTGCAGGACAGTTGCGTTGACTGGTTCCCAGAACATCACCGCGACCAGTGGCGGGCCAGAGTCTTTGGTCCCTGTCCCTGTGGCTGCTGAGATGTCACGGAACGGCGGATCACAGCGGGTGCGGAGTCCCGGGACTTTCGACTCTGTCAGTGGACTGTGCGCGCGCGGTGACCGCCACCTCGATGCGTGACTCGGTGACACAGACGGTGTCGGGTGCGAACCTGGCCGACTTCATCCTGCAGCCCGCCGGTTCCGGATTAGTCCTGCGGTGGCAACGCTCCTTCGCGAGCGAGCAGACCCGGACACCGTGGTGAAGATGCCGTTCTCCGGTGCCCTGGTGTCGGGTGTCGGGAAAGAAGACCGGTGTCGTCGGCGTGGACCCGGACGGGTTGGGCCGTGTCGTCGACCTCTCCGGTGTCGAGGGCGCGAGCGGACCAGGGACCGGGGCAGGTGTTGATGGGTTAAGTCCAAGGCCTCGGCGCGAAGGTGGTCGACCGGGTCTCCCTGACCTTCCCTGAGACTGGTGAGGTCGACCTGGTCATCGCCGGTCTGCTTCCTCAGGGTCCGGTAGACCTGCTCGGGTCCGGGATCGTCATCCCTTGGGAGATTTCGCCTCCCAGGTCACCTCCCGCCTGGACAGCTTCGTGCTGGTGTCCGCGTTGCCGGGTGCGGACCTGCAGGCCACCGAAGAAGACTTGGCGCTGGCACTGGCCGACCACCCCGACGTCTCGGTCACGGACCCGTCGGCCGTGATGGCCGCAGCGCGGGCGTCCATGGACCAGATCTTCGGGTTGGTCACCGCCCTGCTCCTGTTGGCCGTGGTCATCGAGGTCCTCGGCATCGTCAACGCGCTTGTGCCCTCTGTCCTGGAACGGGCCCGTGAGCTGGGGCTCATGCGCGCAGTGGGTCCAACCCGCCGCCAGATTCGGGCCATCGTGCGCACCGAGGCTGTGCTGATGTCCGGCCTCGGCGCGGGCACGGGCTTCATTCTCGGCACGCTGTTCGGCATCGCCCTGAGTCGAGCTCTCGGCAGTGACGGCATCAGCCAGGTCAGGGTGCCCTCGGGGCAGCTGCTGATCTACCTGGTGGTGGCCACGGCACTGGCAGCCCTCGCAGCCCTCGCAGCCATCGACCCGCCCGACCAGCCCGGCCCGGCCTGCCGTGCCGGGCGGTCGACATCCTCTGAGCGGTCGTGCAGGATTGAGCGCGTCTGCGAGGGGAAGATCCCCTCGGCCCCTTCTTCACTCTGCCATCGAAGGACGAACCCATGCTTTCGAGCACTGCCACTCCTACGATGCCGCGGTCCACGCTCGATTCTCCCCTGATGGGGTGGCGTGGATGAACCGTTGCTCTGCGCGACCACGGGTGCTGATCCGAGTCGTGGCTGGTGTGGCCTCGACGATCGAAGGTGTCGGCCACGGTGCTGCGGCGCCGCAGTGCCGCGGTGCCTTGCGGGAGATCTACCCCGCCACGAGCATCCCGCCGACGTCGCTCCATGGTGGCAACGGCCAGGACACAACTCTCGGCCGCGGGCCGGTGTGAAGGCCCGGACCGGCCAGTCCGCCGCTGGGGACCCGGGAAGGACCCAGTCACGGGCAAGTGGCGCGGCAGGGGCAGCGGCAGGTGAACGGTGGCATGCGCACGATGTCGAGGTCGCGTTGGAGGTCGCAGACACCAGCCTTGGCGGTCTCACCGGAGCACAGGCAGAGGACCGGTTCTCGTTGCACGGCCAGAATGAGATTCAGGGTCGGCCGGGTCCGTCCTGGGGGGCGGTGCTGCTGCGTCAGTTCCGCAGCCCGCTCGTCTATGCGCTCTGTGTGTCAGCCGGGGTGGCACTGGCCTTGGGGCGGTTCGCCGATGGTGCGGTGGTGCTGGCTGTTGTGGTGCTGAACGCGGCGATCGGGTTCATCCAGGAGTACCGGGCCGGCAGGGCCATCCAGGCGCTTGCCGTCATGGTCTCCGAGCCGGCCACGGTGCGCCGGGACGGGGACTGGACGCAGCTGCCCGCGGACCAGTTGGTGCCGGGTGACCTGGTGGAAGTTGCGGCAGGTGACAGGGTGACCGCCGACATGAGGGTGCTGCACGGACAGGGGTTGCGGGTCGATGAGTCCGCGCTCACGGGCGAGTCGGTGCCTGTCAGCAAGGCGACACCCCCGGTCCCCCTCGGTACCGACCTGGCCGAGCGCTCCTCGGTGCTGCATGCCGGGACGTTGGTCAGCGCCGGTCGGGGACGGGGCCTGGTGGTGAGACCGGGACACGCACCCAGCTGGGGCGCATCTCCCGGTTACTGGACAGTGCCGAGGAGACCCAGTCACCCCTGACCCGCAGCATCGCCCGGCTCGGGGTCGTTATCACCCGGGTGATCGGGGTGATCGCGGTGGTGTTGCTGGTGGTGGCGTTGGCCCGCGGCTACCCCTTCACCGACGCAGCCCTGGCGGCGATCGCGCTGGCGGTCGCGGCGATCCCGGAGGGGTTGCCTGCGATCGTCACGATCGCGTTGGCCATCGGGACCCGCCGGATGGCCCGCCGCCATGCCATCGTCCGGACTCTCCCAGCGGTGGAGACGCTAGGGTCCACGACCGTGGTCTGTACCGACAAGACCGGGACCTTGACCCGCAACGAGATGGTCGTCCGGCATGCGTGGACACCGCGAACGGAGGTGGCGCTCGAGGGGGTGGGTTACGCCGCAGCAGGCCGTGTGTTGCGTGACGGCCAGCACCTGACCACCGTCGAGGGCGGGGTGCGGTTGCTGCTGGTGGCCGGTGTGCTGGCCAATGAGAGCCGGTTGGAGGGCGAGGGCACGCAACGGCGGGTCTTGGGTGACCCGACCGACGGTGCCCTGCTTGTCGCTGCCGAACGCGGCGGTCTCTCGCTCGCCGCTGTGAGGGCCTGGCAGCGGAGCCGGTTGCTGCCTTTTGACTCCGAACGGCAGTACATGGCCACTGCCCACCCCGCACAGGGTGGGGACACAGCGGTCACCTACCTCAAGGGCGCGCCCGAGGTGTTGTTGGCGCACGTGTCGCAGGAGGACGCCATCTCGGCACGTGAGGCTCTGACGCGGTTCACCGACGACGGGTTACGGGTGCTCGCCGTGGCCTCCCGTGAGGGTGAGGACGTGGACGCCGGCCTCGAGACCGGTGACCTGCACCTGCTCGGGCTCGTGGCCATGATGGACCCGCCCCGGGCCGAGGTCAGGGAGGCGGTGCAGGCCTGCCACCTGGCCGGTGTGGACGTCAAGATGATTACCGGTGACCACGCGGCGACGGCGGCGGCGATCGGGCGGCAGCTCGGCATCGTCGGTGACGCACCCCCGATGACCGGATCCGAGATCGCGGCCCTGTCCGACGACGAGCTGCGTCTCGCGGTGGGCCCCACCGCCGTGTTCGCCCGGGTCGCGCCGGAACACAAACTGCGCCTGGTTCGCGCCCTGCAGGCCGAAGGCGCCGTGGCGGCGATGACCGGTGACGGCGTCAACGACAGCCCCGCCCTGCGACAGGCCGACATCGGGGTCGCGATGGGCCTGGCCGGCACCGCCGCGGCCAGGGAAGCCGCGGACATCGTCCTGGGCGACGACAACTTTACGACCATCCGCGCCGCGATCGAAGAGGGCCGACGGGTCTATGACAACCTGGTCAAGGCCCTGGCGTTCGCGCTGCCCACGAACGTCGGTGAGGCACTCATCATCCTGGTCGCCGTCTTGACCTTCCCCGTCGTGGGTGGCCAACCGGTCCTGCCTGTCGAACCGGTGCAGATCCTGTGGATCAACCTCGTCGCCACCGTGTCCCTGGCCCTCCCGCTCGCGTTCGAGGCCAAGGAGCCCGACGTCATGCGCCGGGCACCGCGAGACCCCCGCGAACCGCTGCTGTCCCGCTTCGTGATCGCGCGCACCGTCTACGTGGGCCTGCTCATGTGCACCATCGCCCTGGCACTATTCCTGGTGTCGATCAATGCCGCAGGCGCGAGCCTGACCAGTGGCGCCCCGCTGGATCGCGTCGTGCTCGCGGAGGCCCAGACCCTTGCGGTGACCTCGATCGCCCTCTTCCAGATCTTCTACCTACTGACCTGCCGCACCCTCAAGCAACCCGTCCGCAACCTGGGGTGGTTCTCCAACCGGTACATCTTCGTCGGGATCGCCACACTGCTGATCCTGCAGGCCGCGTTCGTGTACGTACCATTCCTGCAGGACCTCTTCCACACCGCGCCACTCAGCGCCGACCAGTGGCTCCTGGCCACAGGCGCCGGGTTCATCGTCGTGCCGGTCGTCACTGTTGAGAAGTGGGTCAGACGGCGGCGCACCTAGGACCCGGTCGCCGATCTCTCGTCCGTGACCGGTCGCCGCGCAGAGCGCCAGGCGACCCCCGACCACGGGTGAACGGTGACGCAGAAGACCAGGTGGAGATGAACAGGCAGATCTGGGCGGCCTGCAACAGCAGGCGTACGACCCGGTGCGACACTGGAGGTTCATGCCTTCTTCTTCGCACCTCATCAGGAGTCAGCCGAACTCCTAGGAGGCGAACTTCGTGGCCCCGGGTGGGCGCGGAGCCGACCTCTTCACCACAGGAGTTGCTTTTGCGGCGAACCGTCTGGGCTGCCCAGTCGGTTGTCTTGTTGCGGACCACCGGAATTCTGGGCTGCCTTCGCAGTGACATTATAGCCAGTTCTTGCGTGTGAAGATGAGGAAAAGGCCGAATGAGAGGACCGCGATGAGGATGGTCGAGGTGATGAAACCGGAGTTGTTGGCGAAGCCGGGGAAGGGCAGGTTCTGGCCGTAAAACCTGGTGATGGCGGTCGGCACGGCAATGATGGCCGCCCACCTGGTGACCTGTTTGGTGATGATGTTGAGCCGGTTGCCCTGGATGGTGAGGTTGGTTTCCAGGATGGTCGCGACGAGGTCGCGCAGGCTGTCGGTCCACTCGGTGGCTCGCAGGACGTGGTCGCAGAGATCTTGGTAGTAGGGCGCCATGTCGGGGGGTACCAGGTGCACCTCGCGCCGCATGAGCGTGTTGACGACTTCTCGCATGGGCAGCACGACATGTCTGAGCCGAACCAGGCTTTTGCGCAACTCAAAACTGCGGCGTTGCACGGCATTGTCGTGCGGGGGCCCGTCGAAGAGTAGGTCTTCAAGACCATCGATCTGGTCATCGAGCGCCTGAACGGCATCAAAGTGGCCCTCAACCACGAAGTCGAGCAACCCGTACAGCAACCCACTGATGCCGTGGACCGTCAACCCGGTGTTCTGGTCGAGATAGTCAACGAAGGCCTCGATGGGGAACTGGTCGTCTTTGCGCACGGTGACCAGCGTCTGGGGCGTGATGAACGCCGCGATTTCTGCGGTGATCAGTTCGTGGCTGACATCATCCAGGCGCAACGCGTAGGCACTGAGAAAGTCGTGATGCTCTTAGTGATTCAACTTGGCCCTCTGCCCGTCGGTGGCTGCGTTCTCCACCGCCAATGAATGCAGCCCGAGTTGGTCGCCCACAGTCCTCAGTCCCGACAAAGTAGGGCGGTGCAAATCGACCCAGATCACGGCGTCCTCATGGCAGAGATGCTCACCGAACCTCTCCAGCGAGAAATCCTCGTCGATGAGCACGCCTGAGCGGTAGCACCGCGTGATTGCCACTGCAGGAGTATCCCAGACACTTCCGCACCCGCCACCGCGTTACGTCCTCGAAGGAGGCCTCTGGCTCGGCTGAGCCGACATGTCCCGTCATGGGCCTTGGGCCTTGACCGCGACGCGATGGGGCGGGGCGGGCGCGGCGTGGACCAAGGCACGACTGATCGATCTGAGCAGCAGGCTGGCCAGGTCGCCGCGTCTGCGCGCTCCGACCACCATGAGCCCGGCGTCGGAGCAGGCGCCCGTGATCACCTGCTCGGGTCGGCCCTCCTGCACCACGTCGCAGATCCTCAAGGCCGGGTGGCGTTCACGCGCTCGGCTGCTCGCAGGACCGACCGAGCCAATACTGAAGTCTGCCATGACAACGACACAGACGACGCAACGCGGGCGCAACGGACATTGGGTGCCGGCCGTGGCCGTGATCTCCGTCCTGGCCTCCGGAGGCTGGCTGGCTACGCAACAGTCGGCTTCCGGCTGGGGTGACGGCTGGGGCATGAGCTCCAGCGGGGGCACCGACTCCACCTGGGACGGCGGCGGCGTGATGGGCGGTTCCGGCTACGGCTGGTCCGATGGCGGCGCCGACCGGGTCGACAACCTGGACCAGGCCCGAGACCGCGTCAGCAGCTTTGCCGAGTCCCTGCAACCGGGCTTGGAGGTGGGTGAGGTGATGCGGTTCGACAATCACTTCTACGCCGACCTGCAGGAACCCGACGGCGCCAAGGTCACCGAGGTGCTGATCGACCCCGGCTCCGGGGCAGTGCAGATTGAAAACGGGCCCGGTCCGGATGTGGAACAGCGAGGTGGGAATGATGAACCGCAGGCTCGGCTCAACCAGTCAGGCCTCCCTGACCGCCGCGGACGCCGAGCAGATCGCCAACGACTGGCTCGCCGACGAGGACGAAGGGGTCACCGCCGAGGACCCGGCGACGTTCCCCGGCTCCTACACGCTGCACACCGTGCAGAACGGTGAGGTCACCGGGATGCTGTCGGTGCACGCCACCAACGGTGACGTCTGGGACACTCCTGGCACGATGACTTCGTGGAGATGTCGGAGCACTCCTGAGCAGTTCGACCGGGCCGCAAGGCCCTGCTTGAACACGACCCGCACCCGCCCGCAAAGGGGGTGCAGGTGCTGGTCGTCGAGGACGACGACGCGATCTACCGGCTCGTCGCAACTTACCTGCAGCAGGGGGGCTTCGTCGTCGACGTCGCCGGAGAAGGTGAGACCGGCCTCGACCTTGCCCGGACCGAGCGCCCGGACGTCATCGTGCTCGACCTGATGCTCCCGGGCATCGACGGCATTGAGGTATGCAGCCAGATACGAACCTCTGACGCCGACGTCCTCATGCTCACCGCACGCACCGAGGAGATCGACCGCCTCATTGGGTTGTCGGTAGGTGCCGACGACTACGTACGCAAGCCCCCCCCCGAGCTCATCGCCCGGATCCGGGTCATGCTGCGCCGTCCGCGGGCGGTCGACTTCGGCGACGCCGCCGAACCGCCTCGACAGTTCGGCGCGCTCCGGGTCGACCCGGATGGCCGGGAGGTGGATCTCGCGGGCGAGCCGGTTGACCTCACCCGCACCGAGTTCGATCTGCTCGACACGCTGTCCGCACGTCCGCGCATGGCGTTCAGCAGGCGCCAGCTCCTCGAGCATGTCTGGGGCACGGACTGGTTAGGCGACGACCACCTCGTCGAAGTCCATGTCGCGAACCTACGCCGCGAACTCGGCGACGACCCGCAGTCGCCGCGCTAAATCCGCACGGTCCGGGGGGGGGTACCGGACGGGAGCGGGGTGATGGGCAACCGGTGGCGCAGCACGGGGTTCGGAGCACGACTGCTGCTGGCGCAGGCCCTGGTCATCGTGGCCGGCAGCGCCACACTGCTCGTGGTCGCGCTGCTGCTTGCGCCGGGCCTGTTCAGCACAACAACTCGAGCAGAGCGCCGGCCCCGTCGACGACGACCTGGTGGGGCACCGGCACACCGCCTTCGCCCGGGCGGTGCTGACCTCGCTGCTGATCGGAGTTGTGGCCGCGGCGCTCACCGGTCTGGCCGTCAACTGGTACGTGACGCGGCGGGGCGTCCGGCCTGTTACGGCGATGGCGCAGGCCGCCTCTGAGGTCGCCGAGGGTCGCTATGCCGCCCGCGTCGGGGAGTCGGGGCTGGGCACCGAGTTCGACGCGGTGGGCCAGGCGTTCAACCAGATGGCGCGCCAGATCGCAGCGACCGAGCGCACCCGAGCGCAGATCCTGCGCGACCTGGGCCACGAGCTCCGCACACCGCTGACCACGATCCGCGCTTATCACGAGGCACTGGCCGATGGCGTGCTGACGCCGGACCGGACGACATACGCCACCGCTGAGGCCGGGTCGAGCGACTGGTCGACGACATCGCCCGGGTGTCGCTGGCTGAGGAGCACCGGGTGGACCTCCATCTGCGGCCCGTGGACGTCGCCGACGTACTCAGGGATGCCGAGGCCGCCGCTATAGAGTCCTTCGTAGGAGAGCGGCGTCACCCTCTCATACGAGGTCACGGACGACTGCACCCTGGGCGTCGACCCTGACCGGCTCCAGGAGGTTCTGGCCAACCTGCTCAGCAACGCCCTGCGGCATACCCCCACGGGTGGGCGCGTCACTCTGACCGGCGGATGCCGCAGCGACACCGCGCACCTGGGCGTCACAGACACCGGTGAGGGCATCCCGGAGGAGCGCTTGAGCAAGATCTTCGAGCGGTTCTACCGGCGTGGATGACGGTCGCGCACGCCGGCAGCGCGGCAGCGGCATCGGCCTGGCCATCGCCCGAGCCCTGATCGAGGCCCACGGCGGGCGCGTCCGAGCCGGCAGTCCCGGCCCTGGTGGCGGCGCGACCTTCACCATCACCTTGCCCATCACACGACCGCATCCCGACGATGAGGCCCGCTGACCCAGGATCGTGCGTAGTGGCACGGCCCGCCACGGAACGGGTCTTCGGACGTTGGCGTCGATCAGGTCCACGAGCCCAGGGCGGCGCACCGGTCAGCAGCGCAACCGCCGGGAGTAGCAGCAGGACGCCAACGAGGGTGGGATGCGACCAGATCTCATGGGAGGCAGGGGTCTTTCGGCCCTGGTGGGCGTGGTGCCTGAGCCGCAGACTCGAAGGGTGAGACACCTCGCCGGGACAGTCGCCGCGGCGTATCGACAGAGAAGGGAAGGATCATGAAGGCGCTCGTCTACCACGGACCCGGGCAGAAGGCTTGGGAGGACGTCCCCGACCCGGTCATTCTCGATCCCACCGACGTGATCGTCCGGATGGAGACGACCACGATCTGCGGCACGGACCTGCACATCCTGAAGGGTGATGTGCCGGCGGTGACCGACGGGCGGATCCTCGGCCACGAAGGCGTGGGGACGGTCACCGAGGTAGGTGGAGCGGTGTCTTCGGTGGTTGTGGGCGATCGGGTGATCATCTCCTGCATCAGCGCCTGCGGGGCCTGTTCCTACTGTCACCAGGGGCTCTACGCGCACTGCCTGGCCGAGGAGGGCGCCAGCGGCATCGGCTGGATCTTCGGCCACCTCATCGACGGCACGCAAGCAGAGTTCATCCGCGTCCCCTTCGCCGACAACTCTGTCTACACGGTTCCCGACGGCGTCAGCGACGAGGCCGCGGTGATGCTGTCCGACATCCTGCCTAACGGCTTCGAGATCGGCGTGCGCTACGGCCGGGTCAAGCCGGGCGACGTGGTCGCCGTGGTCGGGGCAGGCCCGGTCGGTCTCGCCGCGATGATGACGGCCAGCCTGTATGGGGCAGCGCGAATCATCGCGCTGGATATCGATGCGCACCGCATACAACAAGCCCAAGCATTCGGAGCGACAGACGGGGTCGACAGTTCCGCTGATGACTGGGTCGAGCAGGTCATGGCGATGACCGACGGTCATGGCGTGGACGTGGCCATCGAAGCCGTTGGAGTGCCCCAAACTTTCGAGGCGTGCACCAAGATCGTGCGTCCCGGCGGGTCGATCGCCAACGTCGGTGTTCACGGTGCGCCGGTCGAGTTGCCCCTGCAGGACCTGTGGATCATGGACTTGTCGATCACCATGGGGCTCGTCAGTACCTCCACGACGCCAATGCTGCTGAAGCTGGTCGCCCAGCACAAGCTCGCCGCCGAGAGGTTCGCGACCCACGAGTTCGCCTTCGACCAGATGCTGGACGCCTACGACACGTTCGGCCGAGCGGCCGAGACCAAGGCCCTCAAAGTCGTCATCAAGCGCTCAACCGCATGAGCCAACAGGAGCAGACCATGAGAACACTCGTCGTACTTGGTGCTGGCACGGCCGGCACGATGATCGTCAACAAGCTGCGCAAGGCGCTGCCTCGAGGCGAGTGGGAGATCACGGTGGTGGATCGTGATGACATGCACCACTACCAGCCTGGGTACCTGTTCGTGCCCTTCGGTGACCTGGATCCCTCTGACGTGGTCAAGCCCCGAAAGGAGCACCTAGTCAAAGGTGTCCAGTTCATCGAGGCGGAGGCGGAGGTGGATCGGGTCGAGGCAGAGCACGACAGGGTGCGGCTGGCCGATGGCCGTTCGCTGCCCTACGACTACCTGGTCATCGCCAGCGGCAGCACGCCGCGCCCCGACCAGACCCCTGGCATGGACGGCCAGGAGTGGCGGCGCAGCATCTTCGATTTCTACACCCTGGATGGCGCCAAGGCGCTGCGCAAGGCCTTGCAGCAGTTCACCGGTGGCCGACTAGTGGTGCACGTCACCGAGATGCCTATCAAGTGTCCAGTTGCGCCGCTGGAGTTTGCCTTCCTGGCGGACGCCTGGCTGGGGGAGCGGGGCCTGCGGGAGCAGACCGAGTTGACGTACGTCACTCCGCTGGACGGAGCGTTCACCAAGCCGGTGGCTTCTCGGGCTCTGGGTCACATGCTGGCCGACCGCGATATCACCCTGGAGCCGGAGTTCATGGTGGAGCGGATCGACAGCGAGGCGAAGACGCTGGTGTCCTACGACGAGCGAGAGGTCGGCTTCGACCTTCTGGTGACCGTGCCGCTAAACATGGGCGCCGACTTCGTGGCTCGCTCCGGCATGGGCGACGAACTCAACTACGTACCGGTCGACAAAAGCACTTTCCAGTCGACGGCACACGCCCACATCTTCGCCGTCGGTGACGCCTCCAACATTCCGACCTCCAAGGCGGGGTCAGTCGCACACTTCGCCGTGGAGATCTTCGTGGACAACTTCCTACAACTCATCGACGGCGAGCCGATGACCCACGCTTTCGACGGTCATGCCAACTGCTTCATCGAGTCCGGGCACGGCAAGGGCATGTTGATCGACTTCAACTACGACACCGAGCCTCTGGACGGCACCTACCCCGTCCCCAAGTTGGGTCCGATGCACCTGCTTAAGGAGACCCGTCTGAATCACTTGGGCAAACTCAGTTTCCGCTGGATCTACTGGCACATGCTGTTGCCGGGGCGCCGGTTGCCGGTGCCCACCCGGATGTCCATGGCCGGTAAGCAACGACCTGCAGTGTGAACGACCGAATACCAGCGGCTGCACGGCCTACAGAGAGGAACAAACCATGATGACCACCACCATCGCGGGACGCGAGTTACAGGTCAACGAGGAGGGCTTCCTCACCGATCCCACCCAGTGGGACGAGGAGTTGGCCGGTGTGCTTGCCGGGCAGATCGGCATCATGTTGACCGACGCGCACTGGAAAGCGATCCGCTTCCTGCGGTCCGACCACGCGGTGACCGGCCAGACCCCGACGCTGCGCCGCGTGTCCACGACCGGCGGAATCCCCGTCAAGCAGTTGTTCACGCTCTTCCCGAAGAAGCCAGCCAAGAAGATGGCCTACATCGCGGGGCTGCCCAAGCCGGTCGGCTGCGTCTGAACCCAGCACACCCCCACACCCACCACCGCCCGAGAGGAACCACCATGACGACCACGACCACCCTGCAGGAACAGCCGCTGGTCCCCGACTTCGGCGAAGAGGCCGACACCGACCGTAAGTTGGTGATCATCTGCTCCAAGGGCAACCTGGACATGGCCTACCCCGCCCTGGTCATGGCCAACGCCGCTTTGGGCGAGGGCATCGAGACCCACCTGTTCTTCACTTTCTGGGGCTTCGACGTGATCAACAACGCGACCATGCAGGATCTGAAGTTCACGCCCGTCGGCAACACCGCCATGCACATTCAGCAGGCGGGCGCCGTGCGGCCCGAGATGCTCGAACAGATCGTTGCCATGGACGGCCACCTATGGGCCTGCAAGATGTCCTTCGACATGCAGCACCTGAGCGAGGACGACCTGTACGACGGGGTAGACGGCGTGATCAGCGCGGCCGACTTTATGGACCTCAGCCAGGACGGCCAATTGCTCTTTATCTAGCCTCGGTCCTCGTCCGCACGGTGCACGGCAACCGGGACGCTCCAGTTGAGCCGGGTA
>JBBQNO010000057.1:0-13457 GCA_038330045.1 Actinomycetales bacterium
TACAGCTACTGACGTTGCTAGCTCAGACGGTGCTGGTCCGGATACTGATGCCTCCGATGCTGGTGTCGAGGTGGCCCGCGCGGCCGTGCTCAGCGGCGAGCAGTCCAACACCTCTATCATCTGCACGACCCGTTCGTTGGCCCCGGGCGGCGGCGTAGCGTCCACGCCGTCCATCATCAAGGTCTTCCGGGTACTCCACGACGGGAAGAACCCAGACGTCGTGGTGCAGACTGCGCTGGCCGGAGCGGGATCATCGTTGGTCCCCCGCCCGCTGGGGCACGTGGAAGCCTCCTGGTCCGACGGTCAGCACGTGGCCGGGAGCGGGCACCTTGCATTCGCTCAAGAGTTCCTGCCTGGCGTGCAAGACGCGTGGCGCACCGCTCTTGTAGCGGCCCAGACCGACGCCGACTTCACGTCTCGCGCTCAGGCCCTCGGCGCGGCGACCGCCACGATGCACGCGACCTTGCTCCAGACCATGGGCGGGGAGGCCATGACCGACGAGCGCCGTGCCGAATTAGCGCACCAATGGCGAGCGCGCAGCACCGACGCTCTCCTTGAGGTCCCCGACTTGCGCAGGCACGAGAGCGCCATCGAGGGCGTCTTCGCTGCGGCCGAGCACGAAAGCTGGCCTGACCTGCAGCGCATCCACGGCGACTACCACCTCGGCCAGGTGCTCGACGTGCCCGACCGCGGGTGGGTGCTGCTCGACTTCGAAGGCGAGCCGCTGCGCCCCTTGGCTCAACGGAGCCTGCCCGACGTCCCGGTCCGCGATGTGGCTGGGATGCTGCGCTCTTTTGATTACGCGGCGGGTTCCGTTGACCGTGAGCACGACCTCAACCGCGACGACTGGGCCGCCAACGTGCGCACCGCCTTTTTGGACGGCTATGGCGAGACCGCCGGACGCGACCCGCGCCACGATGTGGCCTTGCTGCGCGCCCTCGAGCTGGATAAAGCTCTCTACGAAGTGGTCTACGAGGTGCGCAATCGCCCCTCGTGGGCGGCAATTCCGATTGCTGCCATTGGGCGTTTGCTCGAGGACATCAGCACCGCGTCCGACACCACAACGACACCGCAGACCGCACGTGACCGCACCCACCAACCACAGGAGACAACTGTGCCCACTGCCACCGGCCCCAATGCCAAGCCCCTGCCCAGCGATGAGGTGGAGCTCCTGGTGCGCGGTCACCACGGCAACCCGCACTCGCTGTTGGGTGCCCACCCGCACGACGGTGGAGTCACCGTCCGCACCTTGCGCCCGTTGGCTCAAAAGGTCGAGCTGGTCCTGCCGGGCGACGAGCGGGTCACCATGGAGCACGAAACGCACGGCATCTTCGTTGCTGTGCTGGATACCGAGTCCGTGAGCGACTATCGCCTTGAGGTCACCTGGAGCGACGGGGTGGCTCACACCTTGGACGACCCGTACCGATTCCTGCCCACGGTCGGCGAAATCGATCAGCACCTCATCAATGAGGGCCGGCACGAGCAGCTGTGGACGGTGCTCGGTGCCCACCTGCGCCACTACGACGGCCCGATGGGTGAGGTCGTCGGAACGTCTTTCGCGGTCTGGGCGCCCAACGCGAAAAGCGTCAACGTGGTCGGCGACTTCAACCAGTGGGACGGCATGACCTTGCCGATGCGCTCGTTGGGCACCTCCGGCATTTGGGAGCTCTTTGTCCCGGTCGCTGGCGTGGGCAGCCGGTATAAGTTCGACATCACCGCCGCCGACGGCCACCGCACGATGAAAGCCGACCCGATGGCCAGGGCCGCGGAGATCGCGCCCGCCTCGGCGTCCATCGTGACACATGCCTCGCACGAGTGGAACGACTCAGCGTGGATCAAGCACCGCGACTCCACCCCTGCGATCAACGCGCCGATGAGCGTCTACGAAGTCCACTTGGGCTCGTGGCGCCAGGGCCTGACCTACCGCGACCTGGCGACCCAGTTGGTCGACTACGTGACCGATCTCGGCTTCACCCACGTGGAGTTCATGCCGGTCATGCAGCACCCCTTCGGCCCTAGCTGGGGCTATCACGTCACGGGTTACTACGCGGCTGATGCTCGCCTGGGCGGCCCGGAGGACCTCAAGTTCCTCATCGACACCATGCACCAGGCCGGCATCGGGGTCATCCTCGACTGGGTGCCCGGGCACTTCGCCACCGACCCCTGGGCGCTGGCCCGCTTCGACGGCCAAGCGCTGTACGAGCACCCGGACCCGCGTAAGGGCTGGCACCAAGAGTGGGGCTCCTACGTCTTCGACTTTGGCCGCCCCCAGGTCCGCAACTTCCTGGTTGCCAACGCGCTGTTTTGGTTGGAGGAGTTCCACGCCGACGGCCTGCGGGTCGATGGCGTGGCTTCGATGCTCTACCTCGACTACTCGCGCGAGGAAGGCGAGTGGATCCCGAATGAGTTCGGAGGCAACGAGAACCTCGACGTCGTACGCCTGCTCCAAGAGACCAACGCCACGGCATACCGGCGCCACCCCGGCGTCACGATCATCGCCGAGGAATCCACGTCGTGGCCGGGCGTGACGAAGTCCACGGATCAAGGTGGCCTTGGTTTCGGCTTCAAATGGAACATGGGCTGGATGAACGACTCGTTGGACTATATGTCCAAGGACCCCGTCTACCGCCAGCACCACCACCACCAGCTTACGTTCTCGCTGGTCTACGCCTTCTCCGAGAATTTCGTGCTGCCGATCAGCCACGACGAGGTCGTGCACGGCAAGGGCTCACTACTACGCAAGATGCCCGGCGACCGGTGGAAGCAGCTGGCCAACCTGCGCGCGTTCTTGGCGTTCATGTGGTCCCACCCCGGCAAGCAGTTGCTCTTTATGGGCACTGAATTTGCGCAAGAGTCAGAGTGGGCCGATGGGCGCAGCCTCGACTGGTGGCTGTTGAATCACCCCGACCACTCCGGCATCGCCGACCTGGTGCGCGATATGAACCGCGAGTACACCGCCAACCCCGGCTTGTGGCAGTTGGACCACACCGAAGAGGGCTTCCGGTGGCTGGATGCGGACAACGCCAGCGGCAATACCTATTCCTATCTTCGCCGAGGTGTCGAGGATGCCGACGGCAACCGCTCCACCGTGGTCGCCCTGGTGAACTTCGGCGACGGACCCCGCGATGTGCACGTCGGTCTGCCTAGCGGTGGGGTATGGCGCGAGGCGCTGAACACTGACGCCACCACCTATGGCGGGTCGGGGGTCGGCAACATGGGTTGGGTCGCGGCGAGCGACGAGCCGCATCAAGGCCAGAGCCACAGTGCGCACGTGGTCGTGCCGCCGCTCGGGGTCTTGTGGTTGACCCCCATGCCCATCGACAAGGCGGCCACCGCCGATGCGTCCCCCTCGTCCGCAGCCACCGAGCAGGAGCAGTAAATGGCAACCCACGAGCGCGCCGGGCAGACCGCCCTGCCGGAAGATCTCATCGATGTGGCCCATGTGGTCACCGCCTACTACTCGACCATCCCGGACCCTGAAGATGTCGACCAGCAGGTGGCCTTTGGCACGTCGGGTCACCGCGGGAGCTCGCTGGACGGCGCGTTCAACGAGCGTCACATCCTGGCGACCACCCAGGCCATCTGCGACTACCGGAAAGCACAAGGCATTGGCGGTCCGTTGTTCATCGGCCGCGACACCCACGCTCTGTCGGAGTCAGCCTGGGCTAGCGCGTTGGAAGTGCTCGTCGCCAACGACGTAATGGTGCTGGTGGACAATCAGGATCGCTACACGCCGACCCCGGCGGTGTCTCGGGCGATCCTGCAGGCCAACGAGTCGCGCACCGGATCGTCGGTGGCTGACGGCATCGTCGTGACCCCGTCGCACAACCCACCTCGTGACGGGGGTTTCAAGTACAACCCGCCCAACGGCGGGCCGGCTGATGTCGACGCCACCAGTTGGGTGGCCGACCGGGCGAACGCCATTCTGCGTGCAGACATGGACGGGGTGCGTCGGGTCCCGTTTGCCAAGGCTCGCGCCGCCGCACAGGACTACGACTTCATGGGCGAGTACGTCGCGGCGCTGCCTCGGGTGCTTGACCTCGACGCCATCCGCGCCGCGGGCATCCGGATCGGTGCCGACCCCCTCGGTGGCGCAGCGGTCGACTATTGGCAGGCCATCGCCGACACCCACAAGATCGACCTCACCGTGGTGAACCCGTTGGTTGACGCCACGTGGCGTTTCATGACGCTCGATGGTGACGGCAAGATCCGGATGGACTGCTCCTCTCCCAACGCCATGGCCTCATTGATCCGCGCCAAGGACGACTATCAGATCAGCACCGGCAACGACGCGGACTCCGACCGACACGGAATCGTTACCCCCGACGGCGGTCTGATGAACCCGAACCACTACCTCGCGGTGGCCATCGACTACCTCTTCGGCGGTGCCCGGCCCCGGTGGGGCGACACGGTTGCGATCGGCAAGACGCTGGTGTCTTCCAGCATGATCGACCGCGTCGCCGAGGGCTTGGGCCGATCGTTGCTCGAAGTCCCCGTGGGCTTCAAGTACTTCGTGGACGGTCTGCTCGAAGGCACCATCGGCTTCGGCGGCGAGGAGTCGGCTGGCGCTTCGTTCTTGTGCCACGACGGCTCGGTGTGGACCACCGACAAGGACGGCCTGATCTTGGCGCTGCTGGCCAGTGAGATCCAGGCCACGACGGGCTCCAGCCCATCGCAGCGCTACGCCCAGCTGACCGAAAAATTCGGCAACCCGGCATACGCCCGCATTGACGCCCCCGCCGACCGCGCTGCCAAGGCGCGCCTCAAGGCATTGTCGGCCTCCTCGATCACGGCCACTGAGGTGGCCGGCGAGTCGATCACCGACGTGCTGACGCAGGCTCCCGGCAACGGTGCGGCCATCGGCGGGCTGAAGGTGCGGACGGCCAACGCGTGGTTCGCTGCGCGTCCCTCAGGCACCGAAGACGTCTACAAGATCTACGCGGAGTCTTTCAACGGGCCCGAGCACTTGGCCCAGGTCCAGCAGGACGCGCAGCAGGTCGTGGACGCAGCGCTGTCGTCTTAAAACAGGGCGTTGGTGAGCGCGCGGCGAGCTTTGGTGACTCGCTCGTCGTGGCTGCCGATGACCTCGAACAGCGAGAGCAGGTGCTCGCGAGCGGCTTTGCGCTCCTCGTCGCTGGTCACGCGAACCAGGTCGATCAGTCGCCCGAAGGCATCCTCGACGTGGCCACCGCTGAGCTCAAGGTCAGCAGCGTTGCACTGGGCCATGATGTCTTTGGGGGCATCGGCTGCTGCTTTGCGCACGGCTGCGAGGTCCAAGCCGGCGGTGCGCTGCATCAACGCGACCTGGGCCAAGCCCAGGCGCGCTTCCTCGTCGGCAGGGTTGACCTTCAATGCTCGCTGGTAAGCCGCTGCTGCTGCCGGCAGGTCATCGCGCTCGATCGCGTCGTAGGCCTCCTGCTGCGTTGGAGACATCGGTGCCTCTTCGTCTTCGCCCTCCTCCGTCTCGGCGGAGGCACCGACGTCGGCGCGGCCGGTGACTCCCTGCGCGAGGGCGGCCTCTAGGAACTTGTCCATCAGCGGGCGCACCGCGGTAATTTCCTGGACCCCGAGGTAAAACGGCATCGGCTGGCCTTGGACCAGTCCCATCACGATCGGGAGCGCGTCGATCTGGCCGAAGGTCTGCTGCAGGATCGGCGTCAGCGCCTGGATGATGCCAGGGTTGGCGTCCATCTCGACGCCGACCACCTGGAACTTGCCCTCGTATTCACGAGCCAAACCCGCGAGCGCTTGGGCGTGCGTCAACGACTCCGGAAGTTGCGAGCTCCACACGACCATGACGGCAGGTACCGTGGTGGTGGCTGCGACGATCGCCTCGAACGTCTGATCGGTGGCGGTGATCATGCCGCTCGATCCGCTCGTTCCAGCCGTTGGGGCTGCGGGGCGCTTGCCCAGGGACGAAAGATCAACGGCACCGCGCATGGCGGCAGCACTCATGGGTTGCTGTGTCATTCGACCATTGTCCTCCACGTTGCCTGTGTATTGAGACTCAGAACCGCGCGGGCTCGCGATATTCACCCCAGGCAGTCCGCAATACGTCGCAGATCTCGCCCAGCGTCGCCTCGGCCCGGACCGCGTTCATCATCACCGGGATCATGTTGTCGCTACCGAGTGCTGCGCTGGCTAGCTGCTCCAACGCTGCGCTGACGTCGTGGGCTTGACGTGCGCTGCGCCTGGCGGTCAGGGCTGCATTCTGATCGCGCTCGACTTCGTGACTGACGCGCAGGATCTCCAGCGGCTTGCTGACCGAAGCCGTGTGGCAGTTCACCCCGACAATCTTCTTCACGCCCTGCTCGAGTTTGCGCTGATAGTCGAAGGCAGCCTCGGCGATCTCCCCAGAAAACCAGCCGTCCTCGATGCCGCGCAAGATGCCTGAGGTCATGGGGCCTACAGCGTGCTCGACCCTCCCATCGAGGCCGGCGTCGCGGCCCTTCTCCCCCATCGCCGCGATCGTGGCGAAGATCGCCTCGGCCTCGGCTTCGATCTGGTCTGTCAGCGCCTCGACGTACCAGGAGCCGCCAAGGGGGTCGGCCACATTGGTGACACCGGTTTCCTCCATCAGCACCTGCTGGGTGCGCAGGGCGACCTCGGCGCTCTGCTCGCTCGGCAAGGCCAAGGTCTCGTCCAACGCGTTGGTATGCAGTGAGTTGGTGCCACCCAACACGGCCGCGAGCGCCTGGACCCCGGTGCGCACCACGTTGTTGATCGGCTGCTGAGCAGTCAGGGACACCCCCGCCGTTTGGGTGTGGAACCGCAGCCACATCGCCTTCTCATCCGTTGCGCCATACACATCACGGGTCCACCGGGCCCAGATCCGACGAGCCGCGCGGAACTTGGCGATCTCTTCGAAGAAGTCGAGGTGGGAGTCGAAGAAGAAGGACAGGCCGGGCGCGAAGACGTTGATGTCCAGGCCGCGTGATTGGCCGAGCTCGATGTATCCGAAACCGTCCGCCAACGTGTAGGCCAGCTCCTGTGCGGCCGTGGCCCCGGCCTCACGGATGTGATAGCCCGACACGGACAGCGGCTTGTATGAAGGCATCTCACGCGATGTGTATTCCATCAGGTCGCCGATCAGGCGCAGATGCGGCTCCGGCGGGAAAAGCCACTCCTTTTGCGCGATGTACTCCTTGAAGATGTCGGTCTGCAAGGTGCCGTTGAGGGTAGAAACATCGACGCCTTGCCGCTCGGCTGCGGCCATATACATACAGAAGACGGGGATGGCTGGGCCGCTGATGGTCATCGAGGTGGAGACGTCGCTCAGGGTGATGTCACGGAACAGCGCGTCCATGTCTGCGACCGAGTCGATGGCCACGCCGCAGTGGCCGACCTCGCCCACACACTGGGGGTCGTCGGAGTCGCGGCCCATCAGCGTCGGCATGTCGAAGGCCACCGAAAGACCGCCCCCACCGTTGGCCAGAATCATCTTGTAGCGCTCGTTGGTCTGCTCGGCATTGCCGAATCCAGCGAACTGGCGGATGGTCCACGGGCGGCCGCGATAGCCGGTGGCGTGTAGCCCCCGGGTGTACGGGAACTGACCTGGCCAGCCGATGCGCCCCATCCGCTCGTCGACCGCTTCGACCTCAGCACTCGGGCCGTAGACGGGCTCGACCTCGGCGCCGCTCAGCGTGGTGAAGTCGGCGTCGCGCACGCGTCCGGCGGCGAGCGCCTCGGCATACCTCGCCTCCCATGCTGCCCTCCCAGAGGACGCGACCGAAGGGTTGATGGACACCGGGTCAACAGCGCTGTGTGACATTTTCAAACCATAGCGCCGAGTGGCGATTGACCCGAGGGAAAGTCGTCTCCCCTCAGCGGCTCACTCGGTGCTAGCGTCGCCTGATGGCAGGAGCAGCCCCGACCGCACAGACGTCCACCCCGACCGTCGAGCCGGGGGTGTGGGCGAACCGACTCGGCGCTCTAGGTCCTGGCATCTTGATGGCCTCTGCGGCCATCGGCGGTTCCCACCTCATTAGCTCGACTCAAGCCGGCGCGCGGTTTGGGTGGCAGTTGGCGGCAGTCATCGTTGCCGCCAACCTGTTGAAGTACCCATTCTTCCGTTTTGGCCCCCAATACACGATGGAGAGCGGCCACTCGCTCGTGCAGGGGTATGCCGCGAAGGGCCGGGGCTATCTGTGGGTCTTCTTCGCACTGGTGGCGGTGTCCTCGGTGATCTCCACGGCCGGCGTCGGTTTGCTGTGTGCGGTGATCTTGGGATTTATGCTCCCCGACAGCTGGAACCTCGGAATCCCCGTGCTTGCGACGGTGATGATGGCCTCGGCATGGTTGTTGCTGATTGCCGGTCACTACAAAGCGTTGGATCGCGTCACCAAACTCATCATCCTGGTCCTGACAGTAGCTACCGTTACGGCTACCTTCATGGCAGCCTCGGCCGGTTCGGCACGAGTTGCAGACTTCGTTGATCCCTCCCCGTGGACCTGGGCCACGCTGCCCTTCCTGGTGGCGATCATGGGCTGGATGCCGGCACCCATCGAGATCAGCGCCTTGAACTCTCTGTGGATCCAGGCGAAGCAGAAGTTGCATCCCAGTGCCGCCAAGGACGTGATGTTCGACTTCAACGTCGGCTACGCGACGTCGGCCGTGTTGGCGTTGTTCTTTCTGGCCTTGGGTGCTCTCGTGCAGTACGGGTCCGGTGTCGAGGTGGCCAGCGAGGGCGGTGCCTACGTCGATCAACTTCTGCAGATGTACGGCAGCGCCATCGGAGCGTGGGCGGTGCCACTGATGTCGGTGATCGCATTTGCCTGCATGTACGGCACCGTCATCACGGTGATTGACGGCTACGCCCGGGCCTGTGCCGAGTCGTTGCGGCTGCTGCGCCGCGAGCCGGACTTCACCAGTCGCTCGTTGAACCTGTGGCTCAGCGGGATCGGCGCGGTTGGACTCATCATCGTGCTGGCAATGAGCGCGTCGTTGGCCACGATGCTGACCTTCGCGATGATCAGCGCCTTCATCACCGCGCCGGTCTTCGCCTGGTTGAACTTCAGTTTGGTGCGCGGCGAAGGCAGCCTCAGCCCTTCACTGCGCTACCTCTCCTATGCAGGGTTGGTCTACCTTGCCGGATTCGCCGGGCTGTTCTTGCTCAACTTCGCGGGGATCGTCGGGTAGCGACGGGGCCGCTGACGATTCGTTCCACGCCCAAATATGCGACGTACAACAGTGCCAGCACGATGGTGGCGTGCAGGAGCAAGGCGAGCGTAACGCCGATGATCACCCCGGCTTGCCAGGCACGACCCCAGCCGATGGCTAAGACCGACGGCACGATCACCGCAAAAAGCGCCCCCCAGCCCAGCTCAACTAAGGTCGACTGTTGGCCCATCCAGGGCAGGACGTTCCACACATCGAAGAGATCCAGCGTGGCGGTGAGGCCAAGCACTGTCACGACGCCGATGGTGGCGATCAGGGCGAGTCGCTGCCGGATCTGGGGCCCTAGCCACATGGTGGCCACCGTGACGGCCGACCACATCAGATAGGCGCGCACCATCCCGGTACCTAAGCCGATCATGGCCGAGCGGAAGATGCGATCCGCCTCCATCCGGCTCACCGGCGGGCCGATGTACTGCGGCAGGTCGACCAACGCGTCGTGCAGCACCGCAGCCGGCAGGAAGAGTCCGTTGCGTGGAACGAGCCAGCCGAACACCGCCGGCACTGACGCCAGATCCGTCTCGAAGGTCGTCAGATCGGCCGGCGCAGTGAACGATTCGTTGTACCCGTCTGCGTCGTAGCCGATCTGGCGCAGCACGGTGAAGTCGCGGCCGTCGACGCTGCGCAGTTCAAGCCGCAGCGGGCCGCCGTCTTCGACGTCGAAAAACTTACCCATGTCGCACCATCCGAACCTCCGTGATCCCGTCCTGTTCGTCGATGACTTCGGTGCCGTCGGCGGTGAATCCGTGCCGGTCATAAAAGGTGATCGCCCGGTCATTGCCACGAGCCACCCACAGGTATGCCGAGGCGTCGCCCAATACGGCGGCCATCACGTGCTGGGCCAGGCCGGTCCCATGATGCTCGACGGCGATGTTGAGCGCCCACAGTTGGTACTTCGCAGACGGCTGGGAGTCTCGAGGTGGGCCGACAGTGATGAAGCCGACGATCCCGTCGCATGCGCGCTCGGCCACAGCGGTGCGGGCCTGCGATGTCGAGACCGAGCTGAGCGTGCGGCTCCAGGTCTCGGCAAAGCCTTCTGGCGATAAGGCGGCGTAGGCCTGCGGGCGCACGACATACCCCGGGAGATCCGCCACCGATCGCTTCATGGCCTGACTCTAGGCCCGCCAGGCTCTAAGCCAGCTCGGCCAGGATCTGCTCAGCTGCGCAATACGGATCGATCTCACTATTGGCGACCTGCGCCGCAACGTCCGACAAAGACGCACCGGCACTGACGTCACCGATCCGGGCACGCAGTCGGGCAAGCACAATCGCCTCGACTTCACGCTCTGCGCGGGCCACCCGCCTTGCCTGCAATGCGCCGCTGGCCTGCCCGGCCTCTCGGTGCTTGGCGAGCGCCTCCATGACCTCATCGCGGCCCTGTCCGCGGTCTGCGATCGTCTTGAGCACCGGGGGCCGCCACAGTCCGGGATCGCTGCGATCCCCCAACGAAATCATGTGCCGAATCTCACGCACAGTGGCATCGGCGCCGTCGCGATCGGCCTTATTGACAACGAAGACGTCCCCAACCTCCAGGATGCCCGCCTTCGCCGCTTGCACTCCGTCGCCCATCCCCGGTGCCAGCAGCACTACGGTGGTGTCGGCGAGTCCGGCGATCTCGATTTCGCTCTGGCCTACACCCACGGTCTCGACCAAGATCACGTCGCAGCCCGCGCCGTCAAGCACCCGCAGGGCCTGGGGGGTGGCCCAACTCAGCCCACCCAAGTGGCCGCGGCTGGCCATTGATCGCACATAGACCTCCGGGTCCAACGCGTGATCCACCATCCGGATTCGATCGCCGAGCAACGCGCCGCCCGAAAACGGCGACGACGGATCCACCGCCAACACTCCGACGCGTTTGCCCTGCTCTCGAAACGCGTGGACGACCATGGTTGTCGTGGTCGATTTGCCGACTCCCGGACTGCCGGTCAGGCCGATGATCCACGCCTTCCCGGTATGCGGTGCCAAGGCCGCCATGACGTCCGGCAGGGAGGGATCTGCGTTCTCGACAAGGGAGATCAGCCGAGCGACGGACCTCGGCGACCCTGCCCGCGCACCCTCAACCAGCGAGGGGACATCGACCTCGCGAGATCGACGCACCACTGCGTTAGCTGCCTGCCGAGCGGCTGGGCACTCGGACGATCAGCGCATCACCTTGACCGCCACCACCGCAGAGGGCTGCCGCACCGATTCCGCCGCCCCGACGGGTCAGCTCCAGCACGAGGTGCAGCGTGATCCGAGCCCCGGAGACGCCAATCGGGTGCCCCAAAGCAATGGCTCCCCCGTTGACGTTGACCCGCTCAGGGTCCACCCCGAGCTCGGCAGTCGAGGCCAGCCCCACCGCAGCAAACGCCTCGTTGATCTCGACGAGGTCTAGGTCGCTGGGCTCGATGCCTTCTTTGGCGCACGCGGCGGCAATGGCCCGCGAGGGTTGGCTCTGCAGGCTGGAATCTGGCCCGGCGACGACTCCGTGCGCACCGATCTGAGCCAACCAGGGCAGGCCGAGTTCGTCGGCTTTGGCCTCGCTCATGACCACGACGGCACACGCACCGTCGCTGATCGGTGAGGCCGACCCTGCAGTGATCGTCCCCGACGGTTCGAACGCAGGCCGCAACTTCGCCAGAGATTCGGCACTGGTGTCGGCGCGAATTCCCTCATCGGCGGCAAACGACACGGGTTCCCCGCGGCGCTGAGGCACCGGCACGGCCACGATCTCTTCGTCAAAGATACCGTTGTCGCGGGCCGCGGCAGCTCGGTGGTGGCTGCGTACAGCGAAGGCATCTTGGGTTTCGCGGGTGAAGGAATGGGCGCCCTCCGAGGCGTTGATGCCCTCGGTCAGACCCCCCATGGCCTGGTCGGTGAACACGTCCCACAGCCCGTCGTGGGCCATGTGATCGCGCATCGTGACGTCGCCGAATTTGAAGCCCGAACGGCTCTTGTCCAGCAGGTGCGGCGCATTGGTCATCGACTCTTGACCACCCGCCACGACAATGTCGAACTCACCAGCCCGGATCAACTGATCGGCCAATGCGATCGCGTCGAGCCCTGACAGGCAGACCTTGTTGATCGTCAGAGCCGGCACCGACATCGGGATGCCGCCAGCCACGGCCGCCTGGCGAGCAGGAATCTGCCCCGCTCCGGCGGTCAGCACTTGGCCCATGATCACGTAGTCGACCTGATCCCCACTGATGCCAGCCCGCGACAGCGCCGCCTCGATGGCAACACCGCCCAGCTCGGCGGCGGAGAAGTCTTTGAGAGACCCCAGCAAACGACCAATCGGGGTGCGTGCCCCGGCGACGATGACGGACATGGTCGCCACTGTATCGCCCGACGTTCACTGCATCTGCGCCGCGAACGCCTCACCTGCGACGACAGCGCCGGCCAGCACGGTGGCGCCGACCGACATCGTTGCTAGCGTCCGCGCCTGGTCGGTGGGCGTGCTCCCGGCATACGGATCGGCATCGAGCAGCACGACATCGCCGGGAGCGCCGGAAACCACACGTTGGCCGTCGACGCTGGCCGCCATCGCCTGCGCAGGTGTTAGCGCCTGCTCGTCGTGCCAGCTCGGCTCGTCCAACGGGCCGCGATGCACAGCGGTCGCCATCGCCAGCCACGGGTCGAGGCGGGCCACTGGGGCATCGGACCCCAACGTCACCGGTATGCCGCGTCGCACCAACTCGGCCACCATGAAACTGCGCTCGGCCCGGTCAGGCCAGCACTGCTGGGTCACGCTCCGATCATCGAGCAGGTGGGCGGGTTGGACACTGGCAGTCACCGGGAGCCTGGCCCATCGTGGCAAATCGGTGAGCTGGAGCAATTGCGCGTGCTCCACAGTGCCGGTGGCCCCCGTGGCCTCGAAGACGTCGAGCACCGCGCTGACCGCGGCGTCGCCGATGGCGTGCAGTGCAGCGTGGAGTCCGTTCGCGTGCCCGCGGCCCACTAACTCGAT
Source organism: Actinomycetales bacterium (assembly GCA_038330045.1). Classification (GTDB taxonomy): domain Bacteria; phylum Actinomycetota; class Actinomycetes; order Actinomycetales; family Dermatophilaceae; genus Ornithinicoccus. The sequence goes on from JBBQNO010000057.1 coordinate 13,121, forward strand.
CATCTCCGCCACGCTGAGATTCGCTTTTCCTGCCGGGTCGACGAGCGCGGCGCCATCGGCATACGGCTCACAGCACCACGCCGTGCGGGTGTTGAGCGACCCATCCGAGATGATCTTGAGCGGCCCTTGCGTGACGAGCCCATCCGTGCCTGGGATGATCGTGCCGGTCGACCAGCCCAAGGCGAGGATCTCCTCCAATCGGGCCGGATAGACGCCGGTGCGCACTCGTAGCGGCCCCACCCCAGCGGCATACCGCTGCGGCCACTGCTCCCAGGGTCGGGCGAATTCGAGATCGACGATGCCCACGATGCCCAGCTCTCGGGCGCGGCGAACGGCC
>JBBQNO010000058.1:0-13415 GCA_038330045.1 Actinomycetales bacterium
CCGCCTGCCCGCGGTGGTGGCCACGAGTTCACTGGAACTCGGGATCGACATGGGAGCGGTCGATTTAGTCGTCCAGATCGAGTCCCCACCGAGTGTGGCCAGCGGGTTGCAGCGGGTGGGTCGCGCCGGGCACCAGGTGGGCGCGGTCTCTCACGGTGCGTTCTTCCCCAAGCACCGCGGCGATCTGGTGCAGACCGCGGTTGTTGTCGATCGGATGCGCGCGGGCCAAATCGAAGCGTTGCACGTCCTGCGTAATCCCCTCGACGTGCTGGCCCAGCAGATCGTGGCCATGGTCGCGATGGACGAATGGATGGTCAGTGACCTGTTCGATCTCATCCGGCGCAGCGCGTCGTACTCAGCGCTTCCTCGGCCGTTGTTTGAGGCAACCCTGGATATGCTGGCCGGCCGGTATCCCGGTGAGGACTTCGCTGACTTGCGGCCCCGAGTGGTCTGGGACCGTGTGAACGACACCGTCGCCGCGCGCCGTGGGGCGCAACTGTTGGCCGTTACCTCCGGCGGCACCATCCCCGACCGCGGGTTGTATGCCGTAATGCTGGCAGGAGGAGACGGGCCCGGCCGCCGCGTCGGTGAGCTCGACGAGGAGATGGTCTATGAGTCGCGCATCGGTGACGTCTTCACCCTCGGTACCACCTCGTGGCGGATCGAGGACATCACCCGTGACCAGGTGTTGGTCACCCCCGCGCCGGGGCAAATTGGGCGGCTGCCTTTCTGGAAGGGGGATGCCATCGGGCGCCCCGCCGAGCTCGGTAAGGCCGTCGGGGCCTTCGTCCGCGAGATGTCGAACACCCCGAGGGCCAAGGCAGAAGGTGTGTTGGCCGAGCGCGGACTCAACCGCTACGCCGCCGCAAACCTGCTGGACTACCTCGGCGAGCAGCACCAAGAGGCCGGCCGCGTCCCCGACGACAAAACGCTCGTGGTGGAGCGCTTCCGCGACGAGATCGGTGACTGGCGGGTCGTCATACACAGTCCGTTTGGCACACCGGTGCACGCGCCCTGGGCGTTGTGCGTGTCCGCTCGTATGCGGGAGCGATTCGGTGCCGATGTGCAGGCGATGGCCGCCGACGACGGGATCGTGCTGCGCCTGCCCGACCTGCTCGAAGATGATGGTGGCGGATCGACCTCCAGTTCTTTGGACGCCGACCTCATCGAAATATTGACGCTGGACCCCGATGAGGTCCACGACATGGTCACCCGCGAGATCGGCGGCTCGGCGCTGTTTGCCGCTCGGTTCCGCGAATGCGCTGCGCGAGCGCTGCTGCTGCCCCGCCGCTCCCCCGGCAAACGCCAGCCGCTGTGGCAGCAACGCCAACGAAGCGCTCAACTCCTTGAAGTCGCCGCCCGCTATCCGACCTTCCCGATCGTGCTCGAAACGGTGCGTGAGTGCATCCAAGATGTCTACGACGTGGACGCATTGCAGCAGCTGATGCGCGACATCGACTCGCGCACCGTGTCCGTCGTGAGCATGACCAGCCAGAGCGCGTCCCCGTTCGCCCGGTCGATGCTCATGGGCTACATCGCCCAGTTCTTGTATGAGGGCGACTCCCCGCTCGCTGAACGTCGAGCAGCCGCCTTGTCGCTAGACCCGGCATTGCTGGCCGAGCTCCTCGGGCGCGGCGAAGGTGCCCAACTGCGTGACCTGCTGGACCCTCAGGTCGTCACCGACACCCTGAATCAACTGCAGCGACGTACCGCCGACCGGGCCTGCCGCGACGCGAACGACGTCACCGACCTGCTGCGCACCCTCGGCCCGTTGAGCACCGCAGAGATCACCGAGCGCGTCGTTGAAGACACCCGAGAGCAGACCCCCATCTGGCTGAAGGATCTGGCCGATCGGCGGTTGATCATCGCGGTGCGAGTTGCCGGTGACGAGCGGTGGGCCGACGCTCAAGACGCCGCCCGGTTGCGCGACGCCCTCGGCGTCGCGCTACCGGTCGGCGTGCCCGCGATCTTCACCGAGCCGGTGGAAGATCCATTGGGGGATTTGGTCCGTCGATACGCCCGCACCCACACCCCCTTCACACTCAATGAGTTGGCGCAGCGATTGGGGCTGGGCCGGGCCATTGCCGGCGAAGCGGTGCGCCGCCTTGTGGACTCCGGCCGGATGGTCGAGGGTGCATTGCGACCCGTCAGCCTTGTTCCCGACCCCGACGCCACCGCTGGGTCGGACGCCGTCGAGCTCTGCGACGCCGACGTGATGCGGATGTTGCGTCGCCGGTCTCTGGCGGCATTGCGCCAGGAGGTCGAGCCCGTCACTCAAGAGACCTACACGCGTTTCTTGACCGGCTGGCAGTCAATCGGCGAGCTACGCGGCGTCGACGGGTTGCATCGGGCCGTCGAGCAGTTAGCGGGGGCCCGCGTTCCCGCGAGCGCCTTGGAATCGTTGATCTTGCCGGCGCGAGTCCGCGACTACGTGCCCGGCATGCTCGACGAGCTGACGACCGCTGGCGAGGTGTTGTGGCAGGGCCACGGGTCGCTGCCCGGTGATGATGGCTGGATTTCTCTGCACCTCGGCGACACCGCACACCTGACTTTGGTGCCTGGCGACATCGCAACTGAGCCAGCGGGCACCGAGATCATGGGCACCGGCGGCGGATCTGAGCAGGACCACGCCCAGAGGGTGTTGGCGGTGCTTGAGCATGGTGGGGCCTACTTTTTCCGCGCGTTGGCCGACTCCCTCGGCGGTGACCCGCCCATCGACGACACCACCTTGCTCGCCACGATGTGGGAATTGCTCTGGGGCGGGCGGCTCACCGGCGACACGCTCAGCCCGGTGCGGATGATGCTCTCGGGCGGCAAGGGCGGGCATAAGTCGAGGCGCAACACCCCTCGTTCGGGTCGGACCACCCGATGGTCCCGACCCTCGGCGGGCCTCGGCGGAGCCGGGATGGGCGCGGCAGGACTCGGTACCCCCACGCCACAACGCCCGCGTATGCCGACGCGCACCGGACCCGCCACCGCCTCCGGGAGGTGGTCGCTGCTGCCTGATGTGGTGACCGACCCGACCGTCCGAGCGCTCGCGACGGCTGAGCAACTGCTGGATCGCTACGGCGTGCTGACAAGAGGCAGCGTGGTCGCCGAAGGCATCGTCGGCGGGTATGCCGGCGTCTACCGAATCCTCGCCGGTGCCGAAGAAGCTGGCAGAGTCCGACGCGGATACTTCGTGGAGCACCTCGGGGCCGCGCAATTTGGCACCACGGGCGCGGTTGACCGGATGCGGGCACTGTCGGAGAGCGCAGGCCCATCGGCTGTGTCTAGCAACCCGCCGTCACGGGCTGACGCCGATCACGGGCGCGCGATCGTGCTTGCCGCGACCGACCCCGCCAACCCGTTCGGCGCCTCTGTGCCCTGGCCCGAGCGCAGCTCAGCTAGCACTAGCACCAGCACCAGCACCAGCACCACCCATAGCGACCCCGACTCGAATCCTCCCACCGGGCAGCACCGGCCGGGTCGCAAGGCCGGTGCTTTGGTCGCTCTCGTCGATGGCCATCTGGGGCTCTACCTGGAGCGCGGCGGCCGGACGGCGCTGACCTACACCGACAACCCCGAGCAACTAGATGCGATCGCACGAGGGCTGAGCGACCAAGTCACCCACCGCAGTGTCACCTCCCTGGTCGTCAAGAAAATCGACGGCGGCCCGGCGTTGTCCAGCACCCATCCGTTCGCCAAAGCGCTGACCGCAGCCGGCTTCCACACGGCGCCGCAGGGCTTGCGGATGCGGCGCTAGATCGTGCCCGAGGGTGATGCGGTCTGGCGCACCGCGCGTCGACTGCATACGACGCTCTCGGGGCAGGTCATTGTGCGCAGTGATCTGCGCGTCCCGAGTCTGGCGACCGTGGATCTGGCCGGCCGACGCACGATTGAGGTCGTGCCCCGTGGCAAGCACATCCTGCACCGACTCGAGGGCGACCTGACGCTGCATAGCCACTTGCGGATGGACGGCCGTTGGCGGACCCTGCGGGCCGGCGCGGCGACGGCCCGCACAACGACGGACGATCACACCGTGCGCGCTGTGCTTATCACTCACCTGCGCGCAGCCGTAGGCACCAAACTCGGGATGCTCGACATGATGCACACGAGCAACGAAGCAAGCGTCGTTGGTCATTTGGGGCCGGATCTATTAGACCCCGCCTTCGATGAGCGCGGGGCCCTCATCAACCTCGGCTCCGTGCCAGATCGGCCCATCGCTGAGGCCCTGCTGGATCAGCGCAACCTTGCCGGGATCGGCACGATCTTCGCCTCTGAGCCGCTCTTCATTCAGGGTTTAAGCCCCTGGAGCACCGTCGCTGAGGTTGGGGAAAGCCAGATCGCCGAGATCGTGCGCATGACCCGCCGACTCTTGGTGGTGAGCTGCCGACTGGGCCGCACCACCATCACGGGCCGTTCAGACAATGTCGACGATGCATGGGTGCACGGGCGCATGGGCCTGCCATGCAAGAAGTGCGGCACCACCATCCGGTTGGCACCGATCGGGCAGCAGCCGCAGGAGCGGGTGATGTTCTACTGCCCGACCTGTCAGGGCGGTCTGTCGCCCAGAGACACCGGCGCGGTGCAGACACCACTCGGTCACGGCCGCCGAGAGCTTTATTGAGCCGGCCCGCATGCGGCTCAGCCCACCCCAAACCCGCTAACTCGGCTCCGCGCTGCACAGACAACCACGTGGACGCTGATGTCGGCCACGCGGTGCCAGTGCACCGGCTCGAGACGCGCCACGAGCCAACGAGCCCCTCGGCGAGCCATGGTCGAGGCGATCCGTGAGAACACAGCCCTCGACGAGACCGGCGAGACCGCCCTGATGCCCTTCTACGCCAGCATGCGCAAGGACCGCCGCGACCAACTCACCCCGGTGGCGAGGTTGGAGCGATCAGAGATCTGGCGCTGCGGCCCCTCATCGGAGGTGCGTGGGCGCTCGCCCAAACGAGGCACAGTTGAAACGCAAGAGGGCTGTGACTCGGTATGCCGGGCGGTCAGTGCCAGAAAGAATTTAGGCCGCAGAATGGACGGCGTTGGCAGCACGCACCATGCCCGCCTTGGTCAGCGCTTCGCGCTGAATGGGCTTGGCCAAACCGTCGGCCATCAGCACACCCACCTGGTGCTCGGTCGCTTCCGCCAAACTCACCCGGTGCGACACGTTGCTCAGCATCTGCCCCATCGGTAAGTCCAGAGCCTTGCAGATCGACGCCAACAACTCAGACGATGCTTCCTTTTCGCCACGCTCGACCTCGGAGAGATATCCCAACGAGACGGCCGCACTGGCCGACACTTCACGCAAGGTCCGGCCTTGGACTTGGCGCTGCTCGCGCAGCACGTCGCCCAATTCGCGTCGTAAGAGCACCATGGTCTTCCCTCCCTGCTGTTCTGCGTCGTGGTCGTCCGGACGTTTCGTCGTGCTGGTGTATTCGTTGCGCACATGCACTTCGGATGTTGCCAGCCGTCATGATGAGGTCTAGCCTACCCCGCCACCCTCTGAAGATGCAGCCGGTGGGGTGCTTTGTAGCGTAACCAGGAGCAGTGACAAACCCTGTGTGGTTGCCTCGCTGCGGATCTGCTCGCGAGTGCCTCGTGTGGTCAACGCCACGTGGGCAGCTTCTTCTTCCCCGTCCACACTGTGGACCATTACGGCGAGATGCACAGTCCCGGGCGGGTGCCCTTCGCTGGGGTCGGGACCAGCGACTCCCGTGGTGGCCAACGCCACGTCCACCCGGAGAGCGCGCTGTGCCCCTTGCGCCATCGCTTCGGCGCATGCCCGTGAGACCGCCCCATCACGAGCCAATACCTTCCCCGACACCCCCAACACGCTCTCCTTGAGGTCGACGGCATAGGCAACGACCCCACCTCGCACCACGTCACTCGCACCCGGGACCGAGATCAACTCGGCGGTCACCAGCCCCCCAGTCAAAGATTCCGCAACCCCGAGGGTCCAGCCCCGTACCCGGCATTCTTCGATGACCGCCGCAGCGAGGTCGTTACTCCTGTCAGGCAGCGACATCCGAGCCTCGCCACACCCGCCATGCCTTAACGCTGTAGTCGACACCGGTCACCACAGTCAGGATCAGCGCGGCGTACATCACAGCCAAACCGAGGCCGTGCAAAAAGCCGGAGAACGGCAGGATCAAGAGCACCAGGCCGATCGACTGCAGCGTCGTTTTCAGTTTGCCGCCACGGCCCGCTGAGATCACGCCGCGGCGAATGACGATAAACCGCATCACGGTCACGCCCATTTCGCGCACCAAGATCACCACAGTCACCCACCAGGCGAGCTCACCGATGAGCGAAAGACAGATCAGCGCCGCGCCGATGAGGGCCTTGTCGGCGATCGGATCGGCGATCTTGCCGAAGTTGGTGACCAGCCCCTGTTTACGGGCGAGGTCGCCGTCGAGCCAGTCAGTGAACATGGCAACGATGAAGATGAACGTCGCCCAGAGCCGCATGCTCGCGGAGGCACCGTCGTCAACGAGCAGCACCGCAATAAACAGCGGCACCAGCACAACGCGTAGCATCGTCAACGCATTGGGAATGTTCCATGCGCTGACGGCCGCTGCCGGTGGGCTAGTCACGCGTGCTCCGTCCCTCCACCACGCGAGCCATGAGATCGACCCCTGTGGTCGCGGTAACTTCGGCAGTCAAGATGTCGCCAATCTGTGCGGTTCCGGCACCGACCAGTGTGGTGCTTCCGTCGACATCCGGGCCTTGTTGTTCCGCTCGACCGATGACGTCCGCTGTGTCGGGGTCTATTTCCTCGACCATGACCTTGACGTGTGTCCCGATGCGTTCGGCGGCGCGTTGGGACGTGAGTTCTTCGATAAGCGCACCGACCCGATCAACGCGCTGAGCGATGGTGTCGGCGTCGATCTTGTCGGCATACGTCTCAGCTTCGGTGCCGTCTTCATCGGAGTAACCGAAGACGCCCACCACGTCTAGGCGGGCTTCCTCCAAGAAGTCGGTGAGCTCCTGCACGTCGTCCTCGGTCTCGCCGGGGAAGCCCACGATGACGTTGGTGCGAATCCCGGCTTCTGGCACCCGGGAACGCACGCTGTCTAAGAGCCCAAGGAAGGACTCGCGGTCACCGAAACGTCGCATCCGCCGCAGCAACGGCCTAGACGCGTGCTGGAAAGAGATGTCGAAGTAGGGCATGACCTTGGGCGTGTTCGCCAGCACGTCGAGCAAGTCGGGGCGGATCTCGGCAGGCTGCAGATAGCTGACGCGCACCCGCTCGATCCCCGGAACCACGGTGAGCTCTGGCAACAGCTGCTCGAGCAACCTCAGGTCGCCGAGGTCTTTGCCGTAGGAGGTGGTGTTCTCGCTGACCAGGAAGACCTCTTTGACACCTCGCTCGGCCAGCCACCGGGCCTCAGTCACAATCTCGTGGGGTCGACGTGACACGAACGACCCACGGAACATCGGGATCGCGCAGAAGGCGCACCGTCGGTCACATCCGGACGCGATCTTCAGCGGGGCCCAGGGTCGTCCGTCCAAACGGGCACGCATGACGCGGGGGCCCGAGGCGGGGGCCACGTCTTCGAGGGGGGCTTGCTGGTGGCCTGGCAAGGCAACCGAACCCGACGCCGTATGCCGAGCTGCCGGGGCCAGCGGCAGCAGGGTGCGCCGGTCGCGGGGCACGTGAGAGGCGACCTTGCCGCCGTCGAGGATTGACTGCAGGTGGCTCGACATGTCTGCGTACGAGTCGAATCCGAGCACCGCGTCGGCCTCGGGCAACTGGTCGGCCAGCGTGGCGCCATACCGTTCAGCGAGGCAGCCGACAGCCACGACCTTTTGGGTGCGGCCACTTTCCTTGAGGTCCCCAGCCTCCAGGAGCGCGTCGATCGAGTCCTTTTTGGCCTGCTCCACGAACCCGCACGTGTTAACGACCGCAACGTCGGCTTCGGATGCGTCGCTGACCAGCGTCCACCCCTGCGACTGCAGACGACCGGCAAGCTCCTCTGAGTCGACCTCGTTGCGGGTGCACCCCAAGGTGACAAGGGCGACACTTCGCTGACCGGTCATCCAGACACCTTACGTCTGCGGGACACAACTGCGATGATCGCTCTTACCGCCACAGTCGTGCCGGTGCCGGTATTCTCTCGTTGCCGCAACGCGCGGGCCGGGAACCCAAACATGCAACGACTGCCCTCGCCACTTAAGACCCAGGTCGCTTCGTCTTCTTTGCATGTTAGGTGCTCGAGATCGTGGCGGTGATACGCCGCATCAACAGCACGATGGTCAACATTGCGGGCAGTGTTGGCGGTCGATTTGGCTCGGGTGGCCGCCGCCGCAGTGTGGGGGATCTTTTGCGCTCCCCGTGCTGCTGTGTCGCTGCCGAGGCCCGCTGGGGTCTTGATTAAAGCGGCCATGCTGGTGGGCGGGCACTCAAACAGGCACAACGGGGCTTTTCAGCCCAACATGCAGGTCGAGTCTCCGTTCTGCCTGTTTGGGTGCCCCCAACCCCACAGCCCGGTGCACCACATACACATAGCACTACTACGTATGTTGCGGGATGGCCATCGACGACGTCCGCGGCCTTGATAGGCAGGCCATCAAGGGCTCACATTTCGCCCGGTTCCTGCGGGAAGGTCACTGAATGCATCCCCACCTCGCTGACCTAGCACTCAGACATGTACAGAGGTGCCTTGGCGCTTAGAGCCCCAAGTCGCGGGTCTTGTTTGCATGTTTGGGTCTCCCGCGATCAGCGCGCGAAGCCGTAGATCGAGGAGCAGACGATTTACCGGCGGAACTTGATGAGTGTGAGGCCTAGAAGGCGGGCAATCACCAGGGCGACGTAGTTCATCCCCGTGAGCATCTGCAGCATCACAATAGACCGCGCGAAGTTTGCACTTTCAGTGGTGTTGGGAGCGATGTCGGACAACCCCGTGCCGGTCAGCGTCGTGGTCGACAAGAACAACAACTCGAACCAGGACAGTTGCCGCTCAACGCCACCAACGGTGAACGAGTCGCCGAGATAAACTTGGACGGCCCCATAGGTATAGGCATATGCCCAGACCAACACGGTGAAGGTCGCCCCCGTCGCGAGCAACTCGTCTCGACTCACCCATGCGTCGGCAAACATGTAGCGCAGCAGCGACACAGCGGTATAGAAGTAGAACACCGCGTGCGAGGCGTTCGACACGAACTCAAGCCATTGGATTTCTGTGTAGACCGCCTCGGCGATCGTCAGAACGACTACGGGAGCGCCCAGTGAGTAGGCAATGATCCGCGCGGAAGGCGTGCGGTTGACGGCCAAGACTGCAACCCCGAGCACCACAAGACCGAAGATCGAAATCACGGTTCGGCCGGCTTCACCCTCGTCGGTGAACGGAAAGACCAAAATACCGAGGATCTGAGCCCCCAGCAGTACACCCGAGGGGTACTCCTTTAGGGCGTCCCAACCTCGCCGGGCACGGCTACGCCCGGCGGCACCCGCATAATCAAACATGGATTGAGCGTAGTCACTGACGCTCGGTCAAAGACCACGCGTCCTCGTCGGATTCGGCGTCCTCTTCCGGGATATCGTCGAACTGAGCTTCAGTCGGGTCCTCGGACTCGGTGGCAGGCGCAGGGTCGAGGCCTTGCAACGAAGCCAACGTCGCCTCCAGATCATCCGGCTTGACCAGCACATCACGGGCCTTACTGCCCTCCGACGGCCCCACGATCGCTCGTGACTCCATCAGGTCCATCAGTCGGCCGGCCTTGGCGAAGCCCACACGCAGCTTGCGCTGCAACATCGACGTCGAACCGAACTGGGTCGTGATGACCTGCTCGACGGCCTGCAACAACAGGTCCAGATCGTCACCAATGTCCTCGTCGACCTGCTTCTTGATCGGCTTAGCGGTGACATCTTCGCGGTAACTCGGCTTCAACTGCCCGGTGACGTGCGCCACCACATCGCTGATCTCCGACTCAGACACCCACGCGCCCTGAACACGCATCGATTTGCTGGCCCCCATGGGCAAGAACAGTGCATCGCCCTGACCGATCAACTTCTCGGCACCCGGCTGATCCAACACGACCCGCGAGTCGGTGACCGAACTGGTCGCAAACGCCATCCGCGACGGCACGTTAGCTTTAATCAAACCGGTGACCACATCGACCGAGGGACGCTGCGTGGCCAGCACGAGGTGGATGCCAGCGGCCCGAGCTAACTGGGTGATTCGCACGACTGACTCTTCGACGTCGCGGGGGGCGACCATCATCAGGTCGGCGAGTTCGTCGACGACGACGAGCAAGTACGGGTAGGGCTGCAGCACACGCTTTGACCCGGCGGGCGGTGAGATGGTGCCGGCCTTGGCGGCTTTGTTGAAGTCGTCCACGTGCTTGAAGCCGAAGGCAGACAAGTCGTCATACCTCTGGTCCATTTCCTTAACGACCCAAGCGAGCGCTTCAGCGGCCTTTTTGGGGTTGGTGATGATGGGGGTGATCAGGTGCGGGATGCCTTCGTATGCCGTCAGCTCGACTCGCTTGGGGTCGACCAGGATCATCCGGACCTCGTCGGGCGTCGAACGCATCAGCACCGAAGTGATCATCGAGTTGATGAAGCTCGACTTACCTGAGCCGGTAGCACCCGCCACCAAGAGGTGCGGCATCTTGGCGAGGTTGGCAATGACGTATCCGCCCTCGACGTCTTTGCCCACACCCATCACCATCGGGTGCACGTTGTTATGAGCGGCTTGACTGCGGAGCACGTCACCGAGCGAGACGTTCTCGCGGTCGGTGTTGGGGATCTCGACGCCCACGGCTTTCTTGCCGGGGATCGGGCTCAAGATGCGCACGTCGGCGGACGCAACCGAGTAGGCGATGTTCTTGGAAAGCGCCGTGATCCGCTCGACCTTGACGCCTGGACCCAACTCGACCTCATACCTGGTAACCGTCGGGCCGCGCATGAATCCGGTGACTTGCGCGTCGACACCGAAGTCATCGAGCACTCCGGTCAGTGCGTCAACGACCAGATCGTTGGCTTGGCTGCGAGTCTTATGCGGGCTGCCTGCCTTCAAGACGGTGTTTTCAGGCAGGGTGTAGGTGACATCACCGGCGAGCATGAGTTGCTCCACGCGCTGGGGCAATGGTGTGTTCGGCGGCGCTTCGAGCGTCTCTTTCGGCCCTTCGGCCGCGACCTTGCTGCCCGCCTTGGGCCTGGGGATCGGCTCGGTGTCGCCGTCGTCGTTGACCACGGCGGCGCGCTTAGATGTGGGCTTGTCGGCAGGACTCTCGTCTGCGGCGCGATCATTGTCCCGCATCGAAGTCGCCTCGGAGCGCAACGAGCGCCGCTTGCTCTTCTCCACCTCAGCAGCCTGGTCAAAGGCCGGGTCGCCCTCGGAGCGTTGGGCTTTGCGCGCAGGCTTGCCCGCACGAGGGGAATCGCCATCGAACCGGCTGGAGTTGAAGAGATGCTCCTCAGCCTCGGCAATGCGCTGAGGTATGCGGTGAATCGGCGTCGCGGTCAGCACCAACAATCCGAAAATGACCAACAACACCAAGATGATCGCGGTCCCGATAGCGGTGATGCCTGCGGTGATGGGCGCAGCCACGGCGAAGCCGACCACTCCCCCGGCAGCGCGCAAAGCAGGCTGACCCAAGGCGTAATCCGGCGACCCAGCGGCCAGGTGTGTGAGGCCACAACTGGCCACGGCAAGCGCAGCAACGGCCACGCCAAGGCGGTGGTGCGTGTGGTGCTCGCGGGGTGATCGCATCATGCGCACGCCGAACATCAGCAACACCAACGGCAACACCAAGGCGACGCGCCCAAAGGTCCCAGCGGCGACCGCGTGGATGGCACCGCCGACGGGCCCAGACAAGCCCCACCATTCGCGCAGCGCCACCAGAAGCGCTAGGCAGATGAAGACGAGGCCGAGACCGTCGCGACGGTGCTCACGCTCTAGGTTTTCCTCACCCCCTGAGACACTGCGAGCTGTTCCTCCGGCCACGGTTGCCATTCCCATCCAGATGCCTTTCACGGCGCGCCAGGGCAGCGAACCGCCGGGACGCGGGGCCTTACTCGGCCGAGTTGAGGTTGCGGGGCCACGCGTCGAGTTGCGCGCCTTGCTCCCAGATTTTCGGGTCGGTCCCGACGACGTGCCGCCCGCGCCGCCCGGCTTGCGAGCACCGGAAGGGGGTTTGCGCGTGGAGCGACTTGAGGAATTGGCTGAGCGACGCTGACCGCCACTCCGAGCAGCGGTGGAGCCACCGGAGCGGGAGCGCGTTGAATTCGTCGCAGTTCCGACCATTCTGGCACCGTACGCGAGAAGCAGCCGCAGATCGTGCGGCACACGCTGTATACGCAGCTTGTCCAGAGGTCTGAACGATCGCGCTCGCATAATGGCGACATGGCTTCTTCTTCTCGCACCACTCCGCCGCGGGTCATTCGCATGCTTGCCGGCCTCGTGCTGGTGATCGACGTCGGCTTGTTGGCGTGGGCGCTTATCGTCGGTTTCGACTCCGAGGGATTCACCACGTGGTTTGCCGGGATGGGGCGCACTGCGACGATCGCCATCCCCGCCGCGATTTCTCTGATCGTCGCCGCCGCTGCCATGGTGACCGCTGCACGCACGTTCGCACTTGTGGTCCTCTTCTTCGCCGAGTCACTCCTGATTATCTCGATGCTTCTGATCTTCGTGACGGCCTGAATCCTCGTGACCGGCTCACCTCACCACCTCAGGCGGGCCCACACCGCTGCATGGTCAGTGGTGCCAATCACGGTGACGCCGGAGGCGACAACCCCGAACCCACGGAACAGCACGTGGTCGAGGTCGACGAAAGCGGGGAGCAAACTTCCCTGCGGCCACGTCCTGACCCACCCTGGTCCCGTGGCTCGTTGCGCGTCGGTCATCCCGTTGAGAAGGCGTCGGAAGCCCGGATGCGCGGTCGAGGCGTTGAAATCACCGACCATAACCAACGGGACATCTGCGTCTTGACTATCTCGCCAGGCGCGTAGGTCGGTGAGTTCTTGGGACCAACTGGCCACAGTTGGCGGGACAGGGTGCGCGCCCAGCAACAGCCAGGGCCCTGCGGACGGCCGCTCGACTTCCACAGCCACCTGATCAAACTGCGATGCAGGCACGTCCGCGAGCTCCTCGTGTGGCTCTTTGGTGAAGATCATGGTGCCGCCTGCGCCGTCGCGTGGTCGACCTGAGTGGTGGGGCAACATCTCCGGTACGCCGCTCGCCTCAATCCTCGTCAGGGCTTCCGGGGTCATTTCAAGCAGCACCAGGGCGTCGGCCTGACGTTCCTGAACCAAGCGCTGCACGTCACCGACGTCAGCGGCACCAAACTCCATATTGCTCGTGACCACCACCACGTCATCGGCCGCCGACGGCTGTTGAACCCCCTGAAACCACCACGGCCTGGCTAGCACCAGCATCGGGACCAGGAGCAGAACGGTAAGTACTATCAACAGTTTGTGTCTCATC